>JAICJK010000530.1 GCA_025928415.1 Solirubrobacteraceae bacterium
CGGAGGCTGCCCGGGCGCTCGAGGCGGCCCGCGCCGAGGTCGAGGCCGAGCTCGCCGAGCGCCGCGGCGCGCTGGAGCGCGAGCGCGAGGAGCTGCGGTCCGGGGCCGCCGCGGCGGCCGAGCGGTTGCGCGCCGAGGCCGAGAAGGAGACCGCCGCGCGCCGCCGGGAGGCCGAGCGCCTGCACGCGGAGGCCGCCGAGGCCCGCGACACCGCCGGGCAGCAGGTCGACGCGCTGCTGGCCGAGCGCGACCGGGAGGCCCGCGCGCGGGCCGACGAGCTGCACGCGGACGCCCGCCGTCAGGCGGCCGCGCTGGTCGAGGAGGCGCGCGCCCAGGCGCTCGAGCTCCGCGCGCGCTCCGAGGCCGAGCTCTCCGCCGCGCGGGTGGAGGTGCGCGAGCAGCAGCGCACGGTCCGCGAGCAGGCCGCCGCGCTGCTGGCGGCCGCCCGCAGCGAGGCCGATGCCGCGCTGGCCGACGGGCGCGACCTCACGCGCTCGCTGAAGGAGGTCACCGACCGCGTGCGCGAGCTCGGGCGCCGCCTCGACGCGGAGGTCGCCCAGGCCCACCGGGCGATCACCGAGCGGACGGCGCTGCCGGGCGTCCAGGCGCGCGTCCGCGCCGACGCGCCCGACCTCGAGGCGTCGGCCGGCGCCATCGCCGCGCAGGTCGTGCGGATCCTCAGCGACGAGGCCGTCCAGGCGCCGCCGCCCGGCGCCGAGCCGGACGACGGCGCCGAGCGCCGGCGCTAGCGGAGCTCGGCCATCGCGGCCAGGAAGTCCTCGAGCTCGGCGGCGTCGATCGAGTAGCCGTGCTCGGGGCCGGGGTAGCGCTCGCGGCGCACGTCCTCGGCGTACGCGGCGACCCCGGCGTCCATCTCCTGCTGCAGGTTCGCGTAGCGCTTGACGAAGCGCGGGCCCAGGCCGTCGCGGATCCCGAGCAGGTCGTGGAAGACGAGCACCTGGCCGTCGGTCGCCGCCCCCGCGCCGATCCCGATGACGAGGATCTCCATGCGCGGCATGATCGCCTCGGCGATCGCCCCCGGGATCGCCTCGAAGACGATCGCGAAGCAGCCCGCCGCCTGGAGGTCCAGCGCGCCCTGCGCGATCCGCGCCGCCGCCGCTGCGGTGCGCCCCTGCGCCTTCCAGCCGCCGAGCGCGGTCGACGTCTGCGGCGTCAGGCCGACGTGGCCCATCACGGGGATCCCGGCGTTCACGATCGCGCGGGCCCGCGCCACCGACGTGGGGCCGCCGCCCTCCAGCTTGACCGCCTCGCAGCCCGCCTCCTTGACGAAGCGCAGCGCCGTGGTCACGGCCTGCTCGTCGGAGACCTCGTAGGAGCCGAAGGGCAGGTCGCCCACCAGCAGCGGTGTCGTCAGGCCGCGCCGGACCGCGCGGGCCAGCACCAGCATGTCGCCGGTGTCCACCGGCGTGGTGGAGCTGTGCCCGAGGATCGTGGTGGCGGCGGAGTCGCCGACGAGGACGACGTCGACACCGGCGGCATCCGCCGCGCGGGCGCTCGGGTAGTCGTAGGCCGTGACCATGACCACCTTCTCGCCGAGCCGCTTCTTCTCGGCCAGCAGCGGAAGCGTCATGGGCAGCCGGCCGGGATCGCGGGGGACCTGGACCTGGGGGGTGCTGGACATCGTTGACCTCGCTCTCTGATGCTCGTTGACGCCCGCTCAGCCGAGCAGGGTCGCCACGGCGTCGTCGATGGTGATGATGCGGTTCGCGCCGGCCTCCACGTGCACCACGCGGGGCACGTAGGTCTCCAGCTCGGCACGGTCGTACTGCCCGTAGGAGATGACGATGATGGTGTCGCCGCGGTGCACGAGGCGGGCGGCGGCGCCGTTGACCTTCATCTCGCCGGAGCCGCGGGCCCCGGCGATCGTGTACGTCTCGAAGCGGGCGCCGTTGTCGACGTCGACGACGGCCACCTGCTCGTGCTCGAGGATGTCGGCGGCCTCGAGCAGCTCGGGGTCGATGGTGATCGACCCGACGTAGTGCAGGTCGGAGTCGGTCACCGTGGCCCGGTGGATCTTGGACTTGAGCATCACGCGCTGCATGGCGGCTTCAGCGCCTCCCGTTCTCTTCGCCGATGGTCGTGTTGTCGATGAGCCTCGTCCCGCCCAGGCGCGCCGCGACCGCGACGAGCACGGGCCCGGCGATCGTCGCGACGGGGGCGAGGGTCTCGGGGTCGACGAGCTCGAGGTACTCGGGCTCGACCCCCAGGTCGGTCATGGCCCTGCGGGCCGCGGCGCGGACGCGGCCGGCGTCGCGCTCGCC
>JAICJK010000189.1 GCA_025928415.1 Solirubrobacteraceae bacterium
GAGCGTCGCGACCTCGGTGTAGGGCTGATCGGGCTGGTCGGGCTGGGTGTACGGACGCCCGGCGCCCACCATGCCGATCGTCGCCTGGGCGCCGTGCACCACGAGGCAGGTCACCGCCCCGCTGAACACGAAGTCGCCCGAGGTGAGGACCTCGTCGCGCATGATCCCGTCCGGATCGGCGCCCGAGGCGCTGCTCGCCGCCTGCAGCGAGACGGCCTGCTTGCCGTCCTGTCCGTAGTCGACCGTGACGTAGTCCTGGGCGTCGCTGGGCTGGGTGAAGAACGCGTCGACGCCGAGGCAGACGTCGTTCGGGACCTCCCCGGGGCGGCCGCAGACGCGGTCGTAGTAGGTGTGCCCGGAGGCCAGGCCGGTGACCGTCTCACCGAACGTGATCTGCGTGTCGTTGGCGGGGACGTGGGGCGGGATCGGGCCGCGTTCGGGGGTGCGGCTGCCCTGCGCGGTGCCGAGCTGGCTTCGCTGGCGCGCGTACTCGAAGTGGTAGTAGGCGGTGTTCGCGCCCGTGAAGCCGCTCGCGTTCAGGTGGGCGGACGTCTGGGTCACCGACGTCGCCCCGGACGTCGAGAGCGCGCAACCGGGAAGCACCACCAGCGCCACACCAGCCAGCACGATCACCGACAGCCGTCGCATTGTGCGTCCCCTCGTAGTCCTCCGGACCGGACGACGCTACACCGCGTCGCAGTACGGAGGCAAGCGGGCGGGTCCGCGGACCCGCCCGCCCACCCCTCAGGCGGCGAGCGCGACCTCCCGCGCCGCCACCTCCGGCGCCGCGGCGAGCGCCGCGCCGGCGGCGGCGCGCCGCCCCGGCACGAGCAGGGCGGCCAGGGCGCCGACGGCGAGCACCGCCGCGCCGACCGGCATCGCCGCCGACAGGCCGTCGGTGAACGCCTGCGGCGAGACGTAGGAGCCGTGCGCGCTGAACACGCTGGCCAGGACCGACACGCCGAGCACGCCGCCGACCTCGCGGATCGCGTTCGTCGCACCCGACGCCTTGCCGACCTGCTCGGGGGCGACGCTGCCGACCACCGCGTTGGCCGACGGGGCGAAGACCAGCGCCATCCCGGTGCCCCCGAGGATCAGCGGCACGACCAGCGAGGCGTAGGCCGTCGCCGGCTCGGACACGGCGCCGAGCCAGGCGATCGCGACCGCCTGCAGCGCCAGGCCCGTGGCCATCAGCGGCCGGGCGCCGATCCGGTCGCTGAGCGCGCCCGCGATCGGCGCGACGAGCATCGGCATGCCCGTCCACGGCAGGGTCTGCAGCCCGGCCTGCAGCGGCGAGGAGCCGTGCCCGGTCTGGAAGTACTGGGCGAGCAGGAAGATCGCGCCGAAGACGCCGAAGTACATCGCGAACGACACGCCGTTGGTCGCGCTGAAGCCGCGGGAGCGGAAGAAGTGCAGCGGCAGCATCGGCGCGGGGGCGCGGCGCTCCCAGGCCAGGAACGCCGCCAGCAGGACGAGCCCCGCGCCGATCGAGGCCACGACGGTGCTCGACGTCCAGCCCAGCGCCTCGCCGCGGATGATCCCGAAGACGACGCCCAGCAGGCCGAGGCCGGCGAGCCCGAGGCCCGGCAGGTCCAGCCGCCGGTCGGGGCCGAAGGACTCGGTCAGGCGGGCGCCTGCGAGCGGGATCAGGGCCAGGCCGACGGGGACGTTGAGGCCGAAGATCCAGTGCCACGAGATGCCCTCCACGACGGCGCCGCCGACCAGCGGGCCGAGCGCGACGCCCAGGCCGCTGACGCCGGCCCAGACGCCGAGCGCGAGCCCGCGGCGCTGCGGCGGGAAGGCCTCGGACAGCAGCGTCAGCGTGAGCGGCAGGACGAGCGCGGCGCCCAGGCCCTGCACGGCGCGCGCGGCCACCAGCGCGTCGACGCTCGGGGCGAGCGCGGCGGCCAGGCTGGAGGCGGTGAACACCCCGACGCCGACCATGAACATGCGCCGGCGGCCGAAGCGGTCGCCGAGCGCGGCGCCCGTCAGCAGCAGCACGGCGAAGCCGAGCGTGTAGGCGTTGACCGTCCACTGCAGGGACTCGATCGTCGCGCCGAGGTCGGCGCGGATCGTCGGCAGGGCGGTCGAGACGACGAGGTTGTCGAGCGTCGTCATGAACAGCGCGACGGACACGAGCGCCAGGGTCCAGCCGGCGCGGGGCTTGGCGGAGGTCATGGAGGTCTGCTCCTTCCGATCAGTGTGTGAGCGATCGCTCACATGGCGGGCAAAAAAAGAGAGGCCCATCACGCGCCCTCGTGGCAGTCGCCGGCGAGGACCTCGGCCCAATGGGCGTCGAGGCCGGTCGCATCCAGCGCCGCCAGGACGTTCAGCAGCATCCCCATCGCGAAGAACGCGCGGATCTCCTCCGGGGCGGCCCCGGACTCGCGCTCGACGAGCGCGACCAGGCGCGCGAAGCAGCGGCGCATCGCGTCGCGGATCGCCGGCTTCTGCGGCGACGCGGCGTGCGCGTGGAGCTGGACGAGCAGCAGCTCGCGGTCGCCCAGCAGCGCGGTGTAGGCCTCGCCGAGTGCCTCCAGGACGTCGGCGCCGGTGGCCTTGGCCTGCGCCGCGGCGGCGGTGAAGGCGGCGTGGATGCGCTCGTTGCTGCGGTCGATGAGCGCGAGCGCGAGGTCGGCCTTGGTGGGGAACAGCCGGAAGAGGTAGGCCTGGGAGATCCCGGCCGCCTTGGCGACCTCGGTGGTCGGGGCGTGCAGGCCGCGCTCGGCGTAGACGCGGGCGGCGGCCGTGAGGAGCTCCTCGCGGCGGACCTCGGCGGTGGAGAGCGTGCGCTGGGTGGCGGCCGGGCTCATAAGCAGGAGTGAGTATGCACTCACTCACTGAGCGTGTCAACCCGCGAGCGCCTCGACCCCCGAGCCGGGCCGGGCCGCGCCGCCGGGCGGCCTCAACCCGCCGGCGGGCACCCCGCCGTCCGCAGGACCCACGACGCGTTGCGCGCGCGCGGGGCGAAGCTCGCGGGCGGCGGCGGCAGGCGCCGGTCGAGGTCGCGCGGGTCGAGGATGTAGTCGTGGGCCACCTGGGCGTTCGCGGTCGCCAGGTCGGCGCCGCGCCGCGGCGGGCCGTCCTGGGCCGAGCGGATCGCCGTCGGCCGCTCGCCGAGCCACAGGGCCAGCAGCGGGATCGGGCGGCGGTTGGGCACCGTGACCGGCCGGCAGGCATCCGCCAGGCGCCCGTGGCCCACGATCGCGGCGAGGTCGGACTGGATGCCCTCCTGGATGCGCAGCGCATCGCGCTCCTGGTGGATGCGGTGGACCTGGCTGGGGGCGAAGGCGAGGAGAACCAGGACCGTCAGCGCGCCGAAGGCCTGCCACGGGCGGCGGCGCGGGTCGCGGCGGTCGAGGGCCAGCCAGCCCAGCACGCCCGCCGCGCCGAAGATCGCCAGGATCGTCGCCGGCAGCAGGAGGTAGCGGCCGAGGATCGGCAGCCCGGCGGCGGCGAGCACGCAGAAGGCGATGAGCCCCAGCACCCCGGTCGCGGCGCCGAGCGCCACGCGCGAGCGCAGCCACAGCAGCGACAGCACGCCGCCGCCCGCGGCCCCGAGCAGCACGGGCTCGCGGAGGATCTCCCCGATCCGCCGCGGCACGGTGAGCGGCACGTGCTGCAGCCCGGTCACCCGCTGCAGCGTCGCGGCGTTGTCGCGCGTGCCGGTCAGCGAGTGCAGCGGGTCGCCGGTCACCGCGAGGTCGCCCAGCGCCCAGAGGACCGGCCCGGCCGCGGCGAGCGGCAGCAGGCGCCAGTCGCGCACCCACAGCAGGTAGGCCGCGGAGAACAGCCACGCCTCGGGACGGATCAGGCCGGCCACGGCCAGCAGGACGAGCACCGGCGCGCCGGCCCGCGGCCGGCGGGTCTCCACGAGCACCGCGCCGAGGACGAGCACGAGGTAGGGCAGGTCGACGTAGGCCCGCGCCCCGAAGTCCAGCACCGGCCGCCGGGTGAGGACGATCGCGGCGGCGAGCACCCCGACCGCAGGGTGGAACCACGCGGCCCCGAGCCGGTAGACGACCCAGCCCAGCGCGGCGAGCGCGAGGAAGGCGAGCAGCAGCGTCGCCGACGTCGCGGCCTGGCCGTGCACCCCGCCGCCGGAGTGGTCGCTCAGCGGCGTCAGGACGACGCCCAGCAGCGTCGCCAGCGGGTGCGGCGTGGGGGCCAGCGCGATGTCGTAGTCGGGGAGCCTCCCGTGGGCCAGGTCGCGCCCCCAGACCAGGGCGTAGAGGGTGTCGTAGTTGACGAGCCCGTGGCCCACGACGAGCCGCAGCGCCCCCGCGAGCAGCACGAGCCCGGCGGCGAGGCGGGCGCGGGCCATTGCGGCGAGGAGGCTATTCGCAGGGGCAGTCAGCGGGCGCCGAGGCGTGTGCCACACTGGGAGCGACCGTGTCCACGGCCCCCTCGCTCTACCGCCGCCACCGCCCCCGGAGCTTCGCCGACGTCGTCGGGCAGGAGCACGTCGTGCGGACGCTGCGCAACGCCGTCCAGCAGGACAAGCTCCATCACGCCTACCTCTTCGTGGGTTCGCGCGGGACGGGCAAGACCTCCATGGCCAAGATCCTGGCGGCGTGCCTGAACTGCTCCGGGCCGCCCGAATCGCCGCGCACCGGCCCGACCGTCGAGCCCTGCGGCGTCTGCCCGTCCTGCCGCTCGATCGCGTCGGCCACCTCGCTGGACGTCATCGAGATGGACGCGGCGTCCAACAACTCCGTCGACGACATCCGCGGGCTGCGCGATGCCGTCGCGTTCGCGCCCGTCTCCGGCCGCTTCAAGGTCTACATCCTCGACGAGGCGCACATGCTGTCCACCGCGGCGTGGAACGCGTTCCTCAAGACGCTCGAGGAGCCGCCGCCGTCGACGATCTTCGTGCTGGCCACGACCGAGGCCAACAAGGTGCTGCCCACGGTCGTCGACCGCTGCCACCGCTTCGACTTCACGCGCCCCACGGTCGAGCAGCTCGCCGCGGTCGTCCAGCGGGTGGCCGACGCCGAGTCGATCGCGATCCCGAAGGACGCGGTCGCGCTGCTGGCGCGCCACGCCACGGGCTCCTTCCGCGACGCGCTCGGCACGCTCGAGCAGCTCGTCACCTACTCCGGGCCGCAGATCGTGGTCGAGGACGTGCTCGCCGTGCTCGGGGTCGCCGACGCGGACCTGCTGTTCGGCGCGCTGGACGCCGTCGCCGCCCACGACGCGCGCGCGGCGCTGCAGGCGGTCGGGCGCCTGGTCGACACGGGGCGCGACGTCGCGCGGTTCGTCACCGACCTCGAGGCCCACGCGCGCGAGCTGATGGTCGTGCAGACGCTCGGCGAGGTCCCGCCCGAGCTGGCGGTCACTCCCGACCGCGACTCCCGTCTGACCGAGCAGGCGGGGCGGCTGACCGGCGGCGACGTCGTCCGGGTGCTCGACGGCTTGGCCGCGGCCCAGCGCGCCACGAAGGACGGCGCGGACGCCCGCACGCAGCTCGAGCTCGCGCTCGTCAAGGCGGCCACGCCCGAGGTCGACGCTTCCACGCGCGCGCTGCTGGCCCGCCTGGAGCGCCTCGAGCACGCGCTCGCCGGCGCCCCGCGCGCGGTCCCGCCGGTCACGGTGCCGGCGCCGGTCGCGCCGGTCGCGCCGCCGCCGGGGCTGCCGCCTCAGCCGACGATGGGGGGCGACGAC
>JAICJK010000537.1 GCA_025928415.1 Solirubrobacteraceae bacterium
CCGAGCGCGCGCTCGTACCAGGCCGCGGAACGCCCGAGGTCGGCGACGGTGAGGTGCACGGCGCCCAGGCGCAGCGTCGCCGGGAGCGACAGCGGCGGGGCCGCGGCGCGGGGCGCGGACGACGTCTCGGCAGAGCTCATGCCCCCATGGTGAGGCTCGCGCCGCGCCGGCGCTATGGACGTCTGCGCCGGATGCATGGAGCTCTCCGTCCGGAGCGCTCGCGGGCGGGATCGTGGCCGGCGAGCGGCTCAGGCCCCGGGCCGCGCCGCGGCACCGCCACGCGCGCGCTTGCGGTAGGCGACCGGCGCCTCGCCCGTGCGGCGCTTGAAGGCGCGCGAGAAGTAGAGCTGGTCGGCGAAGCCCGCCCGGAAGGCGACCTCCCCGACGCTCAGATCCGTGAAGCGCAGCAGCCGCGCGGCCTCGAGCATCCGGCGGTCGGTGATGAGCTCCTTGGTTCCCCGGCCGCGCACCGAGGTCAGCGCGCGGGACAGCGCCGCCGCCGGCACCCGGAGCTCGTCGGCGTAGTGCCCGGTCGCCGCGTGGCGGGCGAAGTCGCGCTCCAGGACGTCGACGAAGCGCCGGTAGAGCTGGACGTCGGCATCGTCCGCGTCGCGCCGCCGGGTGCGCGCCGCGTCATACCAGCGCTCCATCCACAGCAGGAGGACCGACAGGAAGTGGCGCTGCAGCTCCAGGCTGCTGCCGTCCGCCGGCCGGCGGGTCTCGGTGGCCAGCGACGCGATGACCGACTCGAGCCGCGCGACGTCGGAGGGCGGGACCTGGATCGTGCGCGACGCCCGGCCGCCCAGCAGCCAGCCCGGCTTGGCGCCCGCTGCGCGATCGCCGAACAGCAGCTCGTCGCCGAACCGCACCACGGCGCCGTGGATCGCGGCGGCGCGCGCGAAGACGTGGACCTGCCCGCGCCCGATGAGCGTGATCGTGTCGGGCTCGACGGTGATCACCTCGCCGTCGATGAGGTGGTGCCCCGTCCCGGAGCGGGTCCAGATCAGCTCGTGGTAGTCGTGGCGGTGCGGGCGCCGCGGCCCGTCGCCGGTGCCGGCGCCGAAGCGCGCGTCCTCCATGAGCACCACCTCGAGCGGCGCGCCGGCCGCGGGCAGGCGGTCGACGGCCAGCTCGCCGGAGCCCGTCGCGGGCACGCGTGATCCTGTCTTCGGCACGGGCGCGGGGAACGCTACGCGACGGCCGCCCGCCGCGTGCCCCTGCGGGCCCGGCATGCCGCGTACCCGTCCCTCGCCCCGGCCGGCGCCGGTTTGACCGACCGGGTGACCGGCAACCCCCGCGCGATACGGCGTTTCCGCCGCCGGCGGCGCCACGGACGCGATGGGAGAGCGATGAGCTACGAGTTCGTTGACCGGATGATGGAGCAGAGCCGGGCGGGCCAGCTGCGCTCGCCGGTCTCGGAGACCCTCGACATGCACCTGGTCGAGTTCGGTCGCGGCGAGGCCACCTACGAGATGGCCGCGCGCGAGGAGCTCGGCAACCCGCTCGGGGTCATCCAGGGCGGGGTGGCGACGGCCCTGGCGGACGCCGCGATGGCGGCGGCGACGACCACGATCCTGACCGACGAGGAGATCCAGGAGAGCGCGATCACCACCATCGACATCTTCGCGCGCTTCATCCGGCCGGTGAACGCGAAGCGCATCGACCGGCTGCGCGCGGAGGCGAAGGTCATACGGGCCGGCGGTCGGCTGGTGTGGGCCGAGGCCGACGTGCTCGCCGACGGGGAGGTCGTCGGCAAGTTCGCGTCGACGGGGATCCGCGTGTCGTTCGACCCCCAGGCCTACATCTCCGAGCGAGGCACCTCCGATGGCTGAGCCGGGACCGGAGGTCATGGCGCGGTTCGTGGGGCCCGAGAACGTCGAGCGCGGACGGGCGTACCTCGAGCAGCTCGATCCCGAGCTGCATCGCCACATCATCGACTTCGTCTACGGCGAGGTCTACGCCGGCGACGTGCTCGATCCCAAGACGCGGGCGCTGTGCACGGTGGCGATGCTCGCCTGCCTCGGCCAGCAGCTCCAGCTCGGCGTCTACGTCCGGGCCGCGCGCCGCCAGGGCGCGTCTGAGGAGGAGGTCCGCGAGGTGCTGCGCCAGGTCGCCGTGTACGCGGGCTTCCCGAGCGCGTGGAACGCCCTGGCGACGATGCAGAAGTCGCTGGAGGGCTTCGACGAGCCGGCGCCGGGCGCATGAGCTTCTCGCTCGAGC
>JAICJK010000273.1 GCA_025928415.1 Solirubrobacteraceae bacterium
CGCGCGATCGGCGTGATCGGCCCGACGGCGAAGGTCACCGCCCCGTCCGCCACCCAGCCGTCGTGCACGACGCCGACGTCGACGGCGAGGATGTCGCCGCGCGAGAGCGCGTAGTCGCCGGGGATCCCGTGGACCACCATCGAGTTGGGCGACGTGCAGATCGAGCCCGGAAAGCCGCGGTAGCCCTTGAACGCCGGCTCGGCGCCCTGGGAGCGCATGAAGCGCTCGGCCGCCTGGTCGAGCTCGCCGGTGGTCACGCCCTCGCGGATCTTGCCCTCGATGAGCTTCATCGTGCGGGCGTGGATGGCGCCGGCCTCCGCCATCTTCTCGATCTCCGCCGGGCTCTTCTTGATGATCACCCGACGCCCCCTACAGCGAGTCCTCGAGGCGCAGCGTGGCCACGGTGGCGCGGATGTGGTCGTGGACCTCCGTCGGGGTCCGCGTGCCGTCGAAGCGCCGCAGCAGCCCGCGGTCCTCGTAGTACCGCACGAGCGGGGCGGTCACGTCGTGGTACTTGGCCAGCCGGGCGCGGACGACCTCGGGCCGGTCGTCGTCGCGCTGGGTCAGCGGCGAGCCGTCGATGTCGCAGCGCCCCTCGTGCTTGGGCGGGTCGAAGTCGACGTGGTACACGCGGCCCGACCGGCTCACCCGCCGGCCGGAGACGCGGCGGACGATCTCCTCGTCGGGCACGTCGATGAGCAGGACGGCGGTGATCCCGCGGCCGAGCTGCTCCATCTCCTGCTCGAGCGCCTCGGCCTGCGCGATCGTGCGCGGGAAGCCGTCGAGCAGGAAGCCGTCGCGGGCGTCGTCGGCCTCCACGCGCTCGAGCGCGACGCCGATGATGACCTCGTCGGGGACCAGGTCGCCCGCGTCCATGAACTGCTTGGCCTTGAGGCCGAGCTCGGTGCCCTCGGCGACGGCCTGGCGCAGCATGTCGCCGGTCGCGATGTAGGCCAGCGGGAAGTCCTGGGTCAGGCGCTCGGCCTGCGTCCCCTTGCCTGCGCCCGGAGGGCCGAGGAGGATGAGGTTCAGCTCTGACACGCGCCGGGGGCTCGGGACGTCATTTCAGGAACCCCTCGTAGTTGCGCATCATGAGCTGCGCCTCGAGCTGCTTCATCGTGTCCAGCGCCACGCCGATCACGATCAGCAGCGACGTGCCGCCGAAGAAGAAGTTGGCCTGCGTGGAGTTGATGAGGATCGTCGGCAGGGCGGCGACCGCGGCCAGGTACAGCGCGCCGGGGAAGGTCAGCCGCGCCAGCACGCGGTCCAGGAACTCGGCGGTCGGGCGCCCCGGCCTCACCCCCGGGATGAAGCCCCCGTACTTCTTCAGGTTGTCCGCCTGGTCGACCGGGTTGAACGTCACCGCGGTGTAGAAGTAGGTGAAGAGGATGATGAACAGCGACTCGCCGATGATGTAGGCCGCGCCCTGGGGCCCGAAGAACGTGGCCACGTTCTGCGCCCACGGCTGCTGGATGAGCTGGCCGACCGTGGGCGGGAAGGCCATGATCGACGCGGCGAAGATGACCGGGATGACGCCGGCCATGTTCACGCGCAGCGGCAGGTAGGTCTGCCCGCCCGCGCTCATGCGCCGGCCGATGACGCGCTTGGCGTACTGCACCGGGATCCGGCGCTGTCCCTCCTGGATGAACACGATCGACGCGATGACGGCCAGCGCGATGAACGGCATCATGACCTTGAAGACCTGGTCGGGGTTGGTCCACCAGGCCTGCAGGCCGTGCGGCAGGCTCGCGACGATCGAGGCGAAGATCAGCAGCGAGATCCCGTTGCCGATGCCGCGCTGGGTGATGAGCTCGCCCATCCACATCAGCAGGATCGTGCCCGCCGTCAGCGAGGTCACGATGAGGAAGACGTGCGCGACGTCGAACTGCGGGATGACCGGCGTCCCCGCGTTGGGCGAGAACGACTTGAACAGGAAGACGTAGCCGATCGACTGCGCGAAGGCCAGGGCGACGGTGAGATAGCGCGTGTACTGCGTGATGCGCGCCGTCCCGACCTCGCCCTCCTTCTGCAGCTTCTCCAGCGACGGCACGACGACCGTGAGCAGCTGCAGGATGATCGAGGCCGTGATGTAGGGCATGATCCCGAGCGCGAACAGCGCGATCCGGCTCAGCCCGCCGCCGCTGAACGTGTTCAGCAGGTTGAGGATCCCGCCGCTGCCGAACTGGCTCTGCACGGCCTCGACGGCCTTGATGTCGACCCCCGGCACCGGCACGTGCGAGCCGACGCGGTAGAGCGCGAGCAGCAGCGCCGTGAAGGCGAGCTTCTTGCGGATCTCCGCGACGGTGAACGCGCTGAGGATCGTGTTGAGCATGGCTCGGCCGGGTCAGGCCTCGACGACGTGGGCGCTGCCGCCCGCGGCCTCGATCGCCTCGCGGGCGGCCGCGCTGAACGCGTGGGCGTGGACGGTCAGCGGCTTGCTGAGCTCGCCCTTGGCCAGGACCTTGACCTTGACGCCCTTGCGGCGCGTGCCGAGGCCGGCGGCCAGCAGCGCCTCGAGGGTGACCTCCGCGCCCGACTCGAAGCGCCGGTCGAGGTCCTTGAGGTTGACGGCCTGGGTGTGGGTCCGGAACGGTTCGAAGGGCATCGACTTCTTCATGTGCGGGCCGCGCAGCTTGCGCATCCGCATGTGCAGCGGCATCTGCCCGCCCTCGAAGCGCGTGCGGTCCTTGGCGCCCGAGCGCGAGCCCGCGCCCTTCTGGCCGCGGCCCGAGGTCTTGCCCAGCCCCGACCCCTCGCCGCGGCCGACGCGCTTGCGCGCCTTGCGGCTGCCGGGGGCCGGCTTGAGGTTGTGGAGCCCGATCGGCGGGGTCGCCGTCTCGTCGGGGCGTGCGTCCTGGTCAGTCATCTTCCACCTTCACGAGGTGGCGCACCCGGTGCAGCATGCCCCGGATCGCCTCGTTGTCCTTGACCTCGACGGTCTGGCCGATGCGGCGCAGCCCGAGCGAACGCAGCGTCTCGAGCTGCGCGTGGTTGGAGCCGTTCTTCGACTTGACCTGGGTGACCCGCATGTCAGGCGACCTCTCCGGGCTCGGCCGCGACCGGCTCGGCGGGCTCCTCGGCGGCGGCCGGGGCCTCGGCCTCGGCGCCGGCGTCGCCGTTCGCGCTGATCGTCTCGGTGGCGGCGCCCTGCGCCGTCAGGCCGAGGACCTGGTTGACCGACAGGCCGCGCAGCTCGGCGACCTCCTCGGGGCGCCGGAGCTGCTGCAGGCCGGTGACCGTCGCCTTGACGAGGTTGATCGGGTTCTGCGAGCCCAGCGACTTGGAGAGGATGTCGTGGATGCCGGCCAGCTCGAGCACCGCGCGCACGCCGCCGCCGGCGATGACGCCGGTACCGGGTGAGGCGGGCTTCAGGAAGACGCGGCCGGACCCGAAGACGCCGAGCGACTCGTGGGTGATCGTCGAGCCGTGCTTGGGCACCCGGAACAGGTTCTTCTTGGCCTGCTCGACGCCCTTCTGGATGGCGAGCGGGACCTCGTTGGCCTTGCCGTAGCCGACGCCGACGACGTCGCGCTCGTCGCCGACGACGACCAGCGCGGTGAACGAGAAGCGCCGGCCGCCCTTGACGACCTTCGCGACGCGGTTGATCTCCACGACCCGCTCCTGCAGGTCGAGGCCGGCTTGGCTCACGGAGCGGTCCACGCTCATACGGTCAGTCCTCCTTCGCGGACGCCCTCGGCGAAGGCCTTGACGCGTCCGTGGTACTGGTAGCCGCCGCGGTCGAACACGGCGCCTTCGATGCCGGCGGCCTTGGCGCGCTCGGCGAGCAGCTTGCCCGCCCGGGCCGCCTGCTCCATCGGCTTGAGCGCGCGCAGGTCGGCCTCCGTCCAGGCGACGGCGGCCAGCGTGCGGCCGCCGAGGTCGTCGACGAGCTGCGCGTGGATGCCCCGGTTGGAGCGGAAGACGCTGATGCGCGGCCGCTCGGCGGAGCCGGCGACCTTCGCGCGGACGCGCCGGCGGCGCTTGAGCCGCTGCGCGGGCTTCGTGGTGACGCTCATGCGCGCTTGCCCACCTTCCGGGCGACGTACTCGCCCTCGTAGCGGATGCCCTTGCCCTTGTAGGGCTCCGGGGGCCGCTGCTTGCGGATGTTGGCGGCCACCTCGCCGACGAGCTGCTTGGAGATGCCCTTGACCACGACGCGCGTGGGCTGGGGGACCTCGAACTCGATGCCGTCGGGGGCCTTGATCGGCACCGGGTGCGAGTAGCCCAGCGCGAGCTCGAGGTCCGAGCCGCGGAGCTGCGCGCGGTAGCCGACGCCCTGGATCTCCAGGGTCTTCTGGTAGCCGTTGGTCACGCCCTCGACCATGTTGGCGACCAGCGATCGCGTGAGCCCGTGCAGGGCACGGTGCTCCCCGCGGTCCGTGGGCCGCGTGACGAGGACCTCCTCGCCCTCCTGCGC
>JAICJK010000187.1 GCA_025928415.1 Solirubrobacteraceae bacterium
AGGCGCTGGCGCCGGCGGACTGGTCGGCCCCGGCGGTCCGCTACCGGCTCGAGTTGGAGGGCTGATGCCGCTCGTCGCCCGGCGAGCGAGCGGTGCGCGTGGGGTGCAGGTGGGCTCGTGAGCCCGCTCGTCGCCGTCACAGATCACGCCGCCGAACGCTTCCGCCAGCGCGTCGGGTCGCGGACGGGCGCGCTGGACGTCAAGGCGGAGATCGTGGCCAGGGTCGCCGCGGCCTACGACGCCGGGCGCGTGAGCGACGAGCCGCCGCCGGGCGCGACGGGGGCGCGCGGCTCGGTCTACGTCCGCGACCTCGTCGACCGCTCGGTGGTCTTCGTCTGCCGTCAGGAGCGGGCGGGCGGCGAGCTGGTGGTCGTCACGCTGTGGGAGCAGGAGGGCGGCGTCGCGCCCGCGCGCGTCCCCCGCCGCTTCACCGACGCGCTGAAGCCGGACGACCACGCGGTCGACCCGCGTGACTGATGCATGTGATGCGTTAGGGTATGCATCATGCGCACCACCGTCGCCGTCGACGATCACGTCTTGGCCGGGGCGAAGCGCCGCGCCCGTGAGCGCGGGCAGACGCTCGGCCAGCTCGTCGAGGACGCCCTGCGACGGGAATTGGCGACGACGACCGGCGACGCTCCGCATGCCATCCCCGTGTTCCGCGGCGAGGGCGGCCTGCGGCCCGGAGTCGACGTCACGTCCAACCGCGCCATGCGCGAGGTGCTGGACACGGGACGGGAGCTGTCCACGCTGCGGTGAAGCTGCTCGACGTCAACGTGGTCCTGGCCGCCCACCGCGACGACCATCCCCACTTCGATCCGGCCCGGCGACTGCTCGATGCCCTGCTGCGATCGGGCGCGCCGTTCTCGGTGCCCGACCTCGTCGCCGGCGCGTTCATCCGCCTTGCCACCGACCGCAGGATCTTCGTGGCTCCGACACCGCCCGCGGCCGCCTTCGCGTACCTGCGGGCACTCCGCGGCCAGCCTGCGCACCTCGTCCTGGCCCCGGGGCCCGGCCATCTGGATCTGTTCGAGCGCCTGTGTCGCGAGGCCGACGCCACCGGTGATCTCGCGCCGGACGCCCAGCTCGCAGCCCTGGCGATGGAGCACGGCGCGCAGATCGTCTCGTTCGACCGCGACTTCGCACGCTTCGAGAGCGTGCGGTGGTCGCGGCCGGAGACGTGACGCGGTACAGCGCCCGCTCGGGTCAGCCCCCGATGACCTCGGCGAGCCGGATGGCGCGGCCGAGGCATCCGTCGGTGGTGATCAGCGGCGCCCGGAGGCGGGCGGCCGGCTCGGCGTAGAGCGCGTCGACCAGGCGCAGCTCGGCGCGGCGGGCCCAGGCGCCGGCCGGCAGCGGAGGCAGGGGCTCGCGCCGGACGGGCATGTCCTCCAGCAGCGCGAGTCGCTCGGCGACGTCGGCGTCGCCGAGCCGCCCGGCGCGGCACAGGCGCCCGAGCGCGGCGAGCGCCTCGCCGTGCGACACCCCGAGCGCGGCGCGCCATACCCACACATACGCACGACGACCGCGCGCGGGCTACGCCACCAGCTGCGCCAGCCGCGTGTTGCGGCGGTGCGCGTCGCGGCGGGAGAGCGCGAGCTCGAGCGCGGAGGGGTCGCCGACCAGGACGGTGACCCGCTCGCTGCGGGTCACGGCCGTGTAGAGCAGGTTGCGGGTCAGCATCAGGTGGTGGCCGCGGAACAGCGGGATGACCGCCACGGGCATCTGCGACCCCTGCGCCTTGTGGACCGAGATCGCATAGGCGAGCTTCAGCGTGCGGGTGTCGCCGACCGGGAGGCGCAGCCGGCGCCCGTCGTCGGCCGCGAACAGCACGGTCTCCCGCTCCGGGTCGTGGGCCACGAGCATCCCGAGCTCGCCGTTCATCAGCTCGTGCTCGTAGGAGTTCCTGGTCTGGATGACCCGGTCGCCGAGCCGGAACGCGGTGCCGGGGACCGCGGCCCCGTCCGGGTTCAGCCGGCCGCGGAGCTCGGCGTTGAACGCGTCGATGCCCACCGGCCCCTTGTGCATCGGCGCGAGCACCTGGACGTCGCCCGCCGCGCCGAGGCCGTAGTGGGCCGGCAGGCGCTCGGCGGCCAGGGCGCAGACCTCGTCGAAGATCGCCTGCGCGCCGTCGCGGCCGATCAGGAAGAAGTCGTGGACGTCCCCGTCGCGCGGGCTGGTCGGCGGCGCCTGGCCGGCGTTGATGGCGTGCGCGGCGCGGACGATCATCGACCGCGCGGCCTGGCGGAAGATCTCGGTCAGGCGGACGGTGGGGACCGTGCCCGACTCGATCAGGTCCTCCAGCACCCGGCCCGGGCCGACCGGGGCGAGCTGGTCCACGTCGCCCACGAGCAGGACGTGCGTGCGGGGCCCGACGGCGTCCAGCAGCGCGGCGGCCAGGCGCACGCCGAGCATGCTCGCCTCGTCGACGATCAGGACGTCGGTGCCCGGGATCGGGTCGTCGGGGCCGCGGGCGAAGCCCTCGCCGGGGACGAACTCGAGCAGGCGGTGGATCGTCGTGGCCTCCGCCCCCGTCGTCTCGCCGAGCCGCCGCGCGGCCTTGCCGGTCGGCGCGCACAACCGCACCGTGCGCCGCCGCGCGTGCAGCAGGTCCACCAGCGCCCGCATCGACTGCGTCTTGCCGGTGCCGGGCAGCCCGGTGAGGACCGACAGGCGCCGCTCGAGGACGTTGGCGACCACCGCCCACTGCGCGTCGGTCGGCGCGAGCGGCCCGTCCGGCCGCTCGGGATCGGGCACCCGGAGCACGGGCTCGGCGCCGAGCAGCTCGCGCACGCGCCGGGCCAGCCGGCGCTCGGTGTGGTGCAGGGAGGCCTCGGCGACCCGGTCGTCCTCGAGCACGATGCGCCCGCGCGCGGCGAGGTCCTCGAGGCGGTCGGCGGGGTCGGCGTCCAACAGCCGGCGCGCCCGCGCCAGCAGCTCGGCGCGGGGCAGGAAGCAGTGGCCGTCGTCCTCGGCGGCGGTCAGCGCGTGGACCACGCCCGCGTCCAGGCGCCCCGGGCTGTCGGGCGGGGTGCCCAGCGCGCGGGCCAGCGCGTCCGCCGTGGCGAAGCCGATGCCGTCGAGCTCGGTCAGCGCGTAGGGGTCGGCCTGCAGCGTCGCGATCGAGCCCGCGCCGAAGTGCCGGTAGATGCGGGCGGCGACCGTCGCCGGGACGCCGTGGTCCTCGAGGAACAGGCGCACGGCCCGCAGCGCGCCCTGGTCCTCCCACGAGGCGACGGCGGCGCCGATCTTCGCGGGCCCGATCCCCGGCACCTCGCGCAGGCGGCCCTCCGGGTCGCGGTCGACGATCTGGAGCACCTCGTGCCCGTGGCGCTCCAGCAGCCATGCCGCCCCGCGGGTCCCGACGTGCTTGACCGCGCCGAGATAGGCCAGCAGCGCCTGCTCGCCGACCGGGGCGCGGACGCGCACCCGCTCGGCGTGGAACTGCCAGCCGTGCTTGGCATGGCGCCGCCAGGCGCCCTCCACGTCGACGGCCTCGCCGGCGTGCACGTGGCCGAGCGCGCCGGTGAGGGTGACCTCGTCGCCGTCGTCGGTCAGCGCGCCGAGCACCGCGAAGTCGCCGTCGGGCACGCTGAAGCGCACGGCGGTGACCTCCGCCGTGAGCGCCCCCGCGTCCCGATCGGCCGGTTCGTCCACGGCCCTGAGGGTACGTCGCGGCCCGTGTACGGAGCCACCTGGCCCGAGACGGGAGCGAGCGATGGGCGGCGAGGACCGACGGGGCCGCAGGCGGGCCGCCCGGCCCACCTGGGATGATGCAGCGGCATGCCGGGCCTCGGTTCCATCCTCACCGCGATCGTGACGCCGTTCGACGACGACCTCGCCGTCGACGAGCAGGCGTTCGTGGACATGCTGGGCCACCTGCGCCGCCACGGGTCGGACGGGGTGGTCGTCGCCGGGACGACCGGCGAGGCGTCCACGCTCAGCACCGAGGAGCACCTCGCGCTGATCGAGCTGGCGGTCCGCGAGCGCCCCGACGGGATGACCGTCGTGGCCGGCGCGGGCTCCAACGACACGCGCCACGCGGTCCACATGACCGAGCGCGCGACCGAGCTCGGCGCGGACGCGATCCTGTCCGTCACGCCGTACTACAACCGGCCGGACCGCCGGGGCGTGCGCGCGCACTTCGCGGCGGTGGCCGCGGCGACCGACCGGCCGATCGTGCTCTACAACATCCCTTCCCGCACGGCGCTGGACCTGCCGAACGACCTGCTGGCGGAGCTCGCGCAGCTCCCCGGGGTCGACTACGTCAAGCAGGCCAACGCCGCCGGCCTCGCGCCCGTCGACGGGCTGCAGGTCTACGCGGGCAACGACGACATGCTCGCCGAGGTCCTCGACCTCGGGGGCCCTGGAGGCATCTTGGTGGCCAGCCACGTGGTCGGCGACGCCATGCGCAGCATGGTCGACGAGCCCGACCGCCGGGCGGAGATCGACGCATCGCTCCGCGACCTCTACGCGACCCTCGGGGTCCACAACCCGATCCGGATCAAGGCGGCGCTGAACATGATGGGCCTGCGCGCCGGCGGCCTGCGGCTGCCGATGCTCGAGGCCGACGACGAGGCCAAGGCCGAGGTGCGGGCGATGCTCGAGCACCACGGCCTCGTCGCGAGCGCCCGCCGATGAGCGCCCGCGCGCCGGGCAAGCTCCGCGTCCTGCCGCTCGGCGGCCTGGGCGAGATCGGCAAGAACATGACGATCGTCGAGTACGACGGCCAGATCGTGATCGTCGACGTCGGCCTGCGCTTCCCCACCGCCGAGATGGTCGGCATCGACCTGGTGCTGCCGGACTTCAGCTACCTGCGCGGCCGCGTCGAGGACGTCGAGGCGATCGTCGTGACCCACGGCCACGAGGACCATCTCGGGGCGCTGCCGTGGATCCTGCGCGAGCTCAAGACGCAGGACATCCCGGTCTACGGCGGGCCGCTGACCATGGCCATGGCGCGCTCCAAGCTCGACGAGCACCGCCTGCGCGACGTCGAGCTCACCGACCTGAAGGACGGCGAGCACGTCACGCTCGGCCCGTTCGACCTCGAGCTCGTCCACATGACGCACTCGATCCCGGACGCGTCGGCGATCGTGCTCGGGACGCCGCTCGGGCGCGTGCTCGTCACCGGCGACTACAAGTTCGACCAGACCCCGGTCGACGGCCGCCCGGCGGACATCGCGCGGCTGGCGCAGCTCGGCGCGGAGGGCGTGCTGCTGCTGTGCGGCGACTCGACCAACGTGGACCGGCCCGGGTGGTCGCTGAGCGAATCGGGCGTCGGCGGGCGGCTGGAGGAGGTCTTCTCGCGCTGCGAGGGCCGCATCGTCGTGACGTGCTTCGCCTCGAACATCCACCGCGTGCAGCAGGTGATCGACGCGGCCTCCGCGCTCGGGCGCAAGGTCGCGCTGATCGGCCGCTCGATGCGCAAGAACACGAACATCGGGCGCTCGCTGGGCCACATCGACATCCCGTCCGGGGTGCAGATCCAGCCCCGCGAGATCCAGGACTTCCCTGACGAGAAGGTCGTCATCGTCTCCACGGGCTCCCAGGGCGAGCCGCTGAGCGCGCTGCGCCGGATGGCCCATCGCGACCACCCGCAGGTCGAGCTGAAGACGGGCGACACCGTGGTCTTCAGCGCCACGCCGATCCCCGGCAACGAGCGCGCGGTCAACGAGACC
>JAICJK010000476.1 GCA_025928415.1 Solirubrobacteraceae bacterium
CGGCCCCTTGCGACGACCGGGCCGCGAGGCCGCGCCGTTGGCGCCGGGGCTGTCCTGCACGAGCGCGATGGCCTGCTCGAGGCGCTCGCGCTCACTGGTGAGCCCGCTGATCTGCTTGTCCAGCTCGGCGAGGCGGGTGCGCATCGCGTCGACGTAGTCCTGTGCGGCCATGGTGCTCCTTGGGAGGTGTTGTGCGCATCACCATACGACGGACGGCGCGGCGGTGACAGCACCAGCCGCACGAACTGCGACGCATGATCTTTCTTGTCGCTTGGTGAGTGCCGCGCCGCGCGCGAGGTGATGCCCTGGTGAGCGAGGACGCGCGGCTCGCATCGGGGCACCCCGTGGCGCCGCCCGGGCGCGCCGCGCATGAGCCCCACCGCGCCGGGACGCGTCACGCATGAACCGGGTGCAGGCGGGGGTATGGTCCGTCGCAGCGCCATGTCCGCCGTCCCCGCCACCACGCCCGCGCCACCGGTCTCGCTCACGTCGCTGGCGTCCGGCGCCGGGTGCGGGTGCAAGCTCGCCGCGGCCGACGTCCTGCCCGTCGTCCGGGCGCTGCCGGCTCAGGACGACCCGCGCCTGGTGATCGGCTCGGCCACCGGCGACGACGCGGCGGTCGTCCGGCTCGCCGGCGGCGTGGCGCTCGTGCAGACGGTCGACTTCTTCACCCCGCTGGTGGACGACCCCTATGACTTCGGGCGCATCGCGGCGGCCAACGCGCTGTCGGACGTCTACGCGATGGGCGGGACGCCGGTCTGCGCGCTCAACATCGTGGCCTTCCCGCTGGAGCGGCTCGGCGCGGACGTGCTCGCCGCGATCCTGCGCGGCGGGCTCGACGTGGTGCGCCGGGCGGGCGCGTTGCTCGTCGGCGGGCACTCGATCGCCGACGACGAGCCCAAGTACGGGCTCGCGGTCACCGGGACGGTCGACCCGGAGCACGTGCTGGCCAACGCCGGCGGTCGCGCCGGCGACGCGCTCGTGCTCACCAAGCCGCTCGGCCCCGGGGCGATCGTCACCGCCCGCAAGCGCGGCGCGGCGGACGACGCGCTGCTGGCGCGGGCGGTCGCCACGATGGTCGCGCTGAACGCCGCCGCGTCGCGGGCCGCGGTGGCCGCGGGCGCCCACGCCGTCACCGACGTGACGGGCTTCGGCCTGCTCGGGCACCTGCACAACGTCGCGCGCGAGAGCGGGCTGGCCGCCGAGCTGGACGCCGCCGCCGTTCCCGCGATCGACGGCGTCGAGGCCCTGCTCGGCGACGACACCGGCGTGTCGGGCGGCAGCCGCCGCAACGCGGAGTGGGCCGCCGGCTTCACCACCTTCGCCGACGGGGTCCCGGCCTGGCGCCGGCGCCTGCTGGCGGACGCCACCACGTCGGGCGGCCTGCTGGTCGCCCTGCCCGCCGAGGCCGCCGCAGCCGTGCCCGGGCCGGTCGTCGGCCGCCTGGTCTCCGGCCCCGCGGGCACGATCCGCGTGCGCTGAGAGGATGGCGCCGAGCGCCAAGCGCATCCACGAGGAGCGGCCCGGGGCCGGTGCCCCGAACGGCCTTCAAAGCCGTCGGCGGCGCGCTTGCCGCGCCGGGGAGGTTCGACTCCTTCGCCGCTCCGTCCCGTCCCCGTCGCGCCCGCGCCCATGACCGCCACCGGGCCGCTCACGCTCGGGACGGCCGGGCACGTCGACCACGGCAAGACGGCCCTGGTCGGGGCGCTCACCGGCGTCGACACCGACCGCCTTCCCGAGGAGCGCGCGCGGGGCCTGACGATCGTCCTCGGCTACGCGCCGCTCGCGCTGCCCTCGGGCCGCCGCTGGTCGGTGGTCGACGTGCCCGGCCACGAGCGCTTCGTCCGCACGATGGTCGCGGGGGCGACCGGCATCGACGGGTTCCTGATGGTCGTGGCGGCGGACGACGGCGTGATGCCGCAGACCGTCGAGCACGCCGCGGTGCTGCGCGGGCTCGGGGTCGGCGACGGCGTCGTGGCGATCACCAAGGCCGACGCGGCCGATCCGGCGCGAGCGGCCGCGCAGGCCGCCGAGCTGCTGCCCGGGCTCGAGCTCGTCGCCTGCTCGGCACGCACGGGGGCGGGGCTGGACGCGCTGCGGGCAGCGCTCGACCGGCTCGCTGCGCGCCTTCCGAGCCGCGGCGACGCCGGCGCCGCGTCCCCGCGGCTGCACGTCGACCGCGCGTTCAGCGTCGCCGGGCGCGGGACGGTCGTCACCGGGACGCTGTGGTCGGGCGCGCTGGGGACGGGCGACGCGCTGGAGCTGCTGCCGGCCGGGACGGCGGTCCGCGTCCGGGGCCTGGAGGTCCACGACGTGCCCGTCGCGCGCGCCGCGGCCGGCCAGCGGGTGGCGGTCAACCTCGCGGGCGTCAAGGCGCGCGACGCCGCCCGCGGGGACGTCCTGGCCGCGCCCGGCGCGCTCGCGCCGTCCACGATCCTGGACTGCGCGCTCGCCCTGCGGGCGGCGCGCCACGGCGACGACGTCCACGTCCACCACGGCACGCGCGAGGCGCCCGGGCGGCTGATCGCGCTGGGCGAGGACCTGTGGCAGGTCCGCCTGGCCCGGCCGCTGATGGCCTGCGACGGCGACCGCGTCGTCGTCCGGCGCTCCTCGCCGCCCGACACGCTGGGGGGCGGCGTCGTGCTCGACGCGGCCGCTCGGCGCCACGGCCGCCGGCCCGAGCTGCTGGACGCGCTGCGCCGGCGGCGCGACGGGGAGCCTGACACCGTGCCGGCGCCCGAGGAG
>JAICJK010000277.1 GCA_025928415.1 Solirubrobacteraceae bacterium
CATTGGTGGCTCCTAGGACGCGTGACGCGTTGACGGGGGTCCCGGTCGTCACGCGCGGCAGCGGTGCGCTCAGAACAGCGGTGACCCTAGGGAGCGCGGGTTCGGAAAGTCAATAGCGTTGGGACTATCGGGCAGGTCGTGTAGTTCTCTACCCCACCGAGCGCGAGACGAAGGGCGCGTCCCGCTGGCGTGGGAGTCGGTGGACGCCCCGCAGGGCGGCCTGGCCTCGGTGCACGAGACAAGCACGGACGTCCCGGGCTTCGCGTCGACGTCCTACTGGCGAAGCCAACCTGGCCGCGCGGGCCGTCGCGGTAGCGCAGACCCAGCGCTCGCCACTCGGACACGTCGAGGCGACCACCGGCTGCGAGCACCGCGGCAAGCATGTCGCGGCGGCGCGGGGCGTTGACGTTGTTCATAAGCGTTATCCCTCGTTCGGGGCGTTCGCTTCAGCGTGGAGGCCGGGCTGTAGTCGAAGAAGTCCATGGCCCCGGGGATCGCGTGGACGCGCAAGGTAGGTCGTGATGTCCTCGCGGCGCTGGTAGAAGACGTGCAGGCGCTCGGTGAACGGACCGCTGTTGGCGCCGACGTAGGTGCGCAGCGCCCGCACCGGCCCGCTCTTGTTGACGATGAACGCGCCCTCGCCCGCGGAGAACGTGTCCTCGCTGCGCTCGCACGTGCCGGGGGCGAACAGATCCTTGTGCCGGTCGAGGATGTCGACCCCCGAGGCGCCTTGCGTCGTGATCCGCAGCGGGTCGTCGACCCAGCGGTCGGAGAAGTGCTGGCTGTAGGTCGACGTGGTGATCGTCGAGTCCCTCGGGGGTTGGGACCGGCGGCGAGGCGATACGTCGGTCTTGTAGGGCCTGGAGGCGAGACCGAAGCGGTAGCTCACGTAGCTGCGCCCGGCGCCGGGGTCGAGCCCGCCGGTTTGCCGGAAGAGGCAGACATAGGCGGCGGTGGGCTTGAGAGGCTGTCGGCGACCCGCACCTCCTCGCCCGATCCAGCCACCACGCCCGGCGGCGCCGCGCCTGCCGGGGCCTTCGCGCCGCCGAAGCCCATGAAGGCGATCTCTACCACCGCAGGCTTCGGGGGTCGCGGCTTCCGGGCCGACACGCGGCGATTCGCCGTGATGCTCAGCGGGCACGCACCGGGCATGGCCGCCAGCGACGATCTCGACCCCACCGTCCGCCCGCGCCTCGAGGCGCTCATCGAGCGCAACCACGACCGCGGCTGCGTGAACCTGTCCGAGCTCACCGAGCTCGCGGAGGGCCTCGAGCTCGGGGAGGAGGCGACGCGCGTCCTGCACGAGGCGGCCGAGGAGCAGGGCTTCGAGGTCACCGACGACTGCGGGCGCTCGGGCGGCGAGGTGCCCACGCGCGTGGCCTACCGCGAGTGGGCCGGGGCGACGACCGACGCCCTGCAGCTCTACCTCAACGACATCGGGCGCCGCCCGCTCCTGACCAAGGAGCGGGAGATCGAGCTGGCCCAGCGGGTCGAGGCGGGCGACGACGCGGCCAAGGAGGAGATGATCGAGGCCAACCTGCGGCTCGTCGTGTCGCTCGCCCGGAAGTACCAGGGCAGCGAGCTGCCGCTGCTGGACCTCATCCAGGAGGGCACGTTCGGGCTGATCCGCGCCGTCGAGAAGTTCGACTGGCGCCGCGGCTTCAAGTTCTCGACCTACGCGACGTTCTGGATCCGCCAGGCCATCCAGCGCGGGATCGAGAACAAGGCGCGCACGATCCGCATCCCGGTCAACGTCGGCCAGCGCGAGCGCCGGCTCGGGCGCGCGCACCGCGAGCTGGCGACCAAGCTCGGCCGCGAGCCGACCGATGACGAGCTGATCGCCGCCGCGGGCCTGGCGCCCGGCGAGCTGCAGGACCTGCGCGACCTGTCGCGCGCCGTGACGTCGCTCGACCGCCCGGTCGGCGAGGACGGCGACGCGGCGCTCGCCGACCTGCTGCCCGACACCGGCGCGCGCGCCACCGAGGACGAGGTCGTCGTCGCGCTGCAGGCCGACACCCTGCGCCGCGCCGTCGCGCACCTCCCGGACGACGAGCGACGGGTCATCGAGCTGCGCTACGGCATCGACGGCAAGGCCGACCCGCTGCCGCTGACTGCCACCGGCAAGGAGCTCGGGCTGTCCTCCAGCCGGGTCCGCGCGCTCGAGCGCCGCGGCCTGGAGCGCCTGGCGCTCGACCGCGAGGTCGAGGCGCTGCACGCGGCCTGAAGCGGGCACATTCGCGCAGGGCGCTCATGTGCCTGGACGAATCCGGCAGAGCCGTCTTCGTCCGGCCAGGGCGCGCCCTGGACCGCCTAGGCGGATGCTCATGTCCGCAGCGGCGCCGCGCCGTATCGTCGCGTCATGCCCGCCACGGACGGGATGACCCGCCGCGCCCTGCTGCGCGGGGGCGCCGGGATGGCGCTGGCCCTGGGGGCCGGATCGGTGCCGGCCTGGGCGCGGCCGGTGCGCCGGCCCTGGCCCCTGCGCGCGCCCGACAGCCTGCCGTTCCCGGGCCGCGTCCCGGGCGCCGAGAGCCTGCCGCAGGTCGAGCACGTCGTGATCCTCATGCTCGAGAACGACTCGTTCGACAACATCCTCGGGATGCTGCCGTGGCAGGTGCCGCAGCGGCGGCGGGTCGACGGCCTGCGGCGCGGGCGCGGCGGCTCGCCCGCCGACGCGAACCCGGACGCCTCCGGTGCGCTGGTCCGCTCCACCCACGCTCCGACGGTCTGCCAGCTGCACGGCCTCCCGGGCCAGGACTGGAACCGCAGCCACATCTCGTGGGACGGCGGCCGCAACGACGGCTTCGTCCGCGCCAGCGGGCCCTCGGCCATGTGGTTCTGGGACGCGAGCGACCTGCCGGTCACCTACGCGCTCGCGAGCCGCTTCCCGGTCGGCGACCGCTACTTCCAGTCCTGCCTGGCGCAGACCTACCCCAACCGGCGCTTCCTGTTCGCCGCGACGGCCAGCGGCACGATCGCGACCAGCTCGGCCGACCTCGACAGGTTCCCGCCCGCCAACGGGACGATCTTCGACCGCCTGGACCACTTCGGGATCTCGTGGCTGGACTACTTCGAGGAGGTCCCGAGCCCGCTGATCATGCCCCAGGTCCTGCAGTCGCCGTCCCAGCGCGCCAAGCTCGTGGGGATCGACCGCTTCTACGCCGACGCCGCGGCCGGCTCGCTGCCCCAGGTGAGCTTCGTCGAGCCCGACTACGAGACCACCTCGGAGGAGAACCCCCAGGACATCCAGGTGGGGGAGGGCTTCCTGCGGGGCGTCGTCGCGGCGCTGCAGCAGTCGCCGGCCTGGGGGCGCACGGCGCTGTTCATCACCTACGACGAGCACGGCGGCTACTACGACCACGTGCCGCCGCCGCCCGCGATCAAGCCCGACGCGATCGAGCCGCGCCTGCCCGCGGGCTCCCAGCCCGGCTCCTACGACCGCTACGGCTTCCGGGTGCCGATGATCGTCGTCTCGCCCTGGTCGCGGCCCCACCACGTCTCCCACCGCGTGCAGGACCACACGTCGATCCTGGCCTTCATCGAGCGCAAGTGGAACCTGCCGGCGCTGACCTACCGCGACGCGAACGCCGACCCGATGCTCGACTACTTCGACTTCCACCGCGCGGCCTTCCGGGTGCCGCCGCCGCTGCCCGCCGCGCCGGACCTCCAGCCGGGTCTGAAGGTGTGCGTCGCCGGCGGGTTCACGCCGCCGCTGCCACCCGGCGTCGTGCTGCCCACGGCCGGCGCCGCGTAGCGGCTGCCGCCCGACGTCCCCCGGATCGGTGAATCCCCGCGCAGGGTGGTCCGCCGACGGACCTCGCGACTCAGTCGGCGCACAGCGGGTACGTTCACCGGCGCATGGAGCGCCTCACCGAGCAGCAGCGCTGCGCACTGGCCCGGGCCTACCGCTCGTCGCTGGCGCTGGCCGACCGCCGGCGGCTGGCCGCCCAGCACGGGCTCACGCTGCGCGAGCTCGCACGCCTGGCCCGCTAGGCCTCAGCCGTCGCCCGCGCCACCCGGGCCGGACGAAGACGGCTCTGCCGGATTCGTCCAAGCACATGAGGCCCTAGCCGAATGTGCCGCGCTCTGCGCCAATGTGCCCGTCCCAGCCGTCGCGGGCCGCGGATCGGACGAGCGCGGGCCAGTCCTCGGTCACCCCGAGCCGCGCGAGCAGCGCGAACAGCCCGCCGAGCATCCGCAGCGGCCAGAGGTCCTCGGGCGGGACGGTCGCCCGCGCGCCGAGCGCGGCCAGCCGTGCCCCGCGCGCCTCGAGGCGCTCGCCGAGCGCCAGCAGCGCGCCGGCGTCCAGGCGCGCGCGGC
>JAICJK010000502.1 GCA_025928415.1 Solirubrobacteraceae bacterium
GCGCGGCGCCCGCGCCCGCGGCGCCCGGCGCGGCGCGCGGCGGCTGGCTGCGTAGGCGCCGGGTCCGGTCGCCGTGAGCGCTTGCCGCTCAGCCGGCGCGCTCGAGGCGCGCGATGTCGTGCGCCAGGCCCTCGGGTGTCATCGCGGTCGTCTCGAAGCCGATCCGCTGGCGGCCGGAGCGGTCGATCAGCACGGTGGAGTCGGAGTGGGGGAGCCGCTTGCCCTTCTCGGGCTGCACGCCGTAGTCGCGCCAGACCGGCGCGAGCTGGGCCTTGGTCCCGAGCAGGAAGCGCATGCGGCCGGTGAGGCTCTGGCGCTGCACGAACACGCGGGCCCGATAGGGCGTGTCCTGCGCGGGGTCGACGCTGACCGCGAGCACCGGCACGTCCTGCCCGAGGTCGTCGAGCGCCCCGCGGATCTGCGAGGCGGTCACCGGGCATGTGTCCTGGCAGGTCGAGTACATGAACGTCAGCACCACGACGCGCCCGCGGTAGTCCGACAGCCGCGTGAGATGGCCGGACTGGTCGCGCAGCGTGAAGTCCTGGGGCGGGATGGCCGGCCGGACCCCGCCGAAGTAGCCCGTCGGCCCCGCGCGCTCGGCCTGGCCGGAGGACGTCCCGCCGAACAGCAGGACGCCGCCGAGGGCGAGGCCGGCCAGCGCGAGGAGCGCGGCGAGCGCGAGCTGCAGGCGTGGGGCCATCGCCGGACAGGGTAGGACGGGGCGGCGGCGCCCGCGCCGCGGCGGGGCGCGCTAAGGCTCGACGAGTCCGGCGCGGATCGCGTAGCGGACGAGCTCGACGCGGTCGCGCATCCCGAGCTTGCGCAGCAGGTTGCCGCGGTGCGATTCGACCGTCTTCTCCGCGAGGTGCAGGATCGATCCGATCTCGCGGTTGGTGTGCGCCTCCGCGATCAGCTTGAGGACCTCCTGCTCGCGCGGGGTGAGCGCGACGCCGTGCGCGCCGGGCAGCTGCGAGCCGCCCGTCGCCGTGCGCGCCAGGCGCCGCCGCGCGCCGTTGACCATGAACGCGTCGCCGCGCGCGACGGCGCGGACGCCCTCGACGAGCGCCTGGTCGGCCTCCGTCTTGAGCACGTAGCCGCCCGCCCCGGCCTCGATGGCCTCGTGCAGATAGCGCTCGTCGTCGTGCATCGAGAGCAGCAGGACGCCCGTCCCGGGCATCTGCGCGCGGATCTCCCGCGTGGCCTGCAGCCCGGTGAGCTTGGGCATCGAGACGTCCAGGACGCAGACGTCGGGCCGCGTGGCCAGCGCGGCCTGCACCGCCGCGGCGCCGTCGGCCGCCTCGGCGACGACCTCCATGTCGACCTGCCGGTCGAGCAGCAGCCGCAGCCCGCCGCGCACGACGCCGTGGTCATCGGCGATCAACAGCCTCACCGCGTGGCCCGTCCTTCGAGCGAAGCTCGTCCAAGCGGACGCAGTCCGCCGTGATCGTCGGCGATCAACAGCCTCACCGCGTGGCCCGTCGTTCGAGCGAAGCTCGTCCAAGCGGACGCAGTCCGCCGTGATCGTCGGCGATCAGGAGCCTCACCGCGGGGCCCGTCCTTCGAGCGAAGCTCGTCCAAGCGGACGCAGTCCGCCGTGATCGTCGGCGATCAACAGCCTCATCGCGTGGCCCGTCCTTCGAGCGAAGCTCGTCCAAGCGGACGCAGTCCGCCGTGATCGTCGGCGATCAACAGCCTCACGCCGGCGCCCCGGCCAGGGCGGCGGACACGTCCGCCGGCTCGGGAGCGGTGCGCCCGAGCGTCAGCTCCACCGTGGTCCCGTGCCCGGGGGCGCTGTGCACGTCGAGCCGGCCGCCGGCCTGCAGCGCGCGCTCGCGCATCCCGGCCATGCCGTGGCCATCGGGCCGCCCGGCGAGGATGCCGCGGCCGTCGTCGACGATGCGCACGCTCCCGCGGGCGTGGCGCCTGACGACCTCGACGTGGACGGCGCCCGCGCACGCGTGGCGCGCGATGTTCGACAGCGCCTCCTGCACGACCCGGTAGACGACGAGCTGCTCGTCGGAGCGGAAGCCGTCGACGTGCCCGCGGAGGTCCAGCGTGGTCCGCAGCGCAGTCCTGGTGGCGAACTCGTCGACGAGCGTCCCCAGCGCGGCCTCCAGGCCGAGGTCGTCGAGCGACCCGGGCCGCAGCTCGTGGGCCAGCGCCCGCAGCTCGCCCATCGCCTGGGTGGCGACGGCCTGGGTCTCGCGCAGCTCGGCCGCGAGCTCGGGCGGCGCGCTCTGCGCGGTGGCCTGCAGGCGCAGCAGGACGCCCGTCAGCGCCTGGTTGACCTCGTCGTGCAGGTCGCGCCCGAGCCGCGCCCGCTCGGCCTCCTGCGCCAGCAGCACCGCTCGGGCGGCGCCCGCGCGCTCGTCCTCCAGGCGGGCCACCATGCGGTTGAACGCGCCGTGCAGGCGCTCGACGTCGGCGCTGTCGGCCTCCTCGGCCACCCGGAGGCCGGGCTGCGCGAGGTCGACGCGCTCCATCGTGTCGATGATCGCCCCGAGCGGCGCGAAGCGGCGCCGCAGGACGAAGGCGTTGACCAGCGC
>JAICJK010000265.1 GCA_025928415.1 Solirubrobacteraceae bacterium
GCCGAGGCCGACACGACCCGCACGTTCCTGCAGGGCTCCGCGGCGGGCCGCGCGTGGGCGCGCGCGATCTCCGGCCAGCTCGAGCCGGTCGCGCGCGATCCGCTCCCCGCGGTCCCCGACGAGCCGCCCGAGGGCGCCGCGACCGGGGACGGCGACGGTACTGGTGCCCGCAAGGCCAAGGGCGCCAAGGGCGGCGAGCGGTCCTCGCGGCTCGGGGGGCTGGCGGTGCTCGGCGTGGGCGCGGTGCTCGTGGCGGTCGTGATCGTCGCGCTGCTCACGCGCAACAACGACGACAGCTCGCCCAAGTCGGCCGGGCCCAGCGCCACGGCCGCGGCGCCCGTGTCGACGGGCAGCACGGCGACGACCGGGACGAGCACCACGGACTCCGGCCAGATCGAGAGCCAGATCAACATGACCAGCCCGAGCGGCGGCGACGCGATCGCCGTCGCCTACGCGCTCAACCGCCAGGGCCAGCGGGTGCTGGGCATCGCCGGCCAGAAGTTCCCGGCGACCGGCAACAAGTTCTCCTACGCCGTCTGGCTCTACACGTCCCCCACCCGCGCCAGCCGCCTGGGGTTCGTGGCCAACGGCGTGGGCGCCAACGGGCGCCTGGTCACGGGCGCCGACCCGACGCAGGCCAAGGGCGCGGAGGCCGCGCGCCTGCGCGACCAGCTCGCGCACCTCTACGACTACAAGCAGCTCATCATCACGCGGGAGACCTCGGCCAACGCGACGCGGCCCGGCCCGATCGTCGTGGCCGGCCCGATCCGGCGCCCCGCGGGCGTGACGGGCTAGAGCCTCCGGCCCCGCGGCGCCCCGCTACCGCGGGTGCAGGAGTTCCAGGCCGTCCAGCGCCTCGTCGAGCGCCCGCCGCGCGGCGCGTCGCACGAGCAGGCCGCCGAGGCGCGCGAGGCCCCGCAGGCCCTGGCGCAGCTCCAGCTCGACCGCGGTGGCGCCGTCGTCCTGCGCCGTGAGGCGCACCGTCGTGCGCGACGAGGCCAGCACGCGCTCGAACGGCGTCCCCTGCACCTGCTGCTCCCAGGCGATCGCGCGCGGTGCGTCGAGCTCGGCCAGCCGGAAGTCGGCGCGGACGGCGCGCCCCTTGGCCGTCCGCAGCAGCTCGGTGAACCCGGCCGCGTCGACCTGCTCGACGCGCTCGACGCGCGGCCACCAGCGCGGCAGGTGGTGCGGGTCGCCGACCGTCCGCCAGACCGCCGCGGGGTCGGCGCCCAGCGTGCGGACGCGGCGCGTGGTGGGCAAGGCGGCCTAGGAGCCCGTTGAGGCTTTCCCGAACCTCAACGGACTCCTACTCGGCGTCGTAGGTCAGCAGCGTGTGGACCTCGTGGGGCTCGAGGACCGCGCGGCCGCCGAGGAAGCCCAGCTCGAGCAGGAACGCGCAGCCCACGACCTCGCCGCGGAGCTGCTCGACGAGGTTGCAGAGCGCCCGCGCCGTGCCGCCGGTGGCCAGCAGGTCGTCGTGGACCAGCACGCGCGCGCCCGACGCCACCGCGTCGGAGTGCAGCTCCAGCGCGTCGGATCCGTACTCGAGCAGGTACTCGGCGCGCACGGTCGCGTGCGGCAGCTTGCCCGGCTTGCGCGCGAGCACGAAGCCCGCGCCGAGCTCGCGCGCGAGCGCCGGCCCGAGCAGGAAGCCGCGGGCCTCGGCGGCGACGACCACGTCGACGTCCAGCGGCCGCGCGTAGTCGGCCAGCCCCATCACCGCCGCGTCGAGCGCGCCGGCGTCGGCCATCAGCGGGGTGATGTCCTTGAACACGATCCCCTGCCGCGGGAAGCCGGGGATGTCGCGGATGAACGCGCTCAGGTCGACCGCGCCGCCGCTCAAGCCCGCCTCCCCGGCGTCATTGTCCCGCGATCTTGCGCAGGTCCCGCACGAGCAGCAGGTGCTTGAGGTGCGTCGTGACCGCGGCGAGGTTCTCCAGCGCCTCCAGCGCCTCCTTGCGCCGCTGGGTGTTGCGGGACCGCAGCGCCGGGGCGAGGATCTGCTGCAGCAGCGCGGACTCGCGGTCGGCCGACGTCCGGAACGCGCGCAGGTTGCGCCCGCCGACGCCGTAGCGGGCGAGCTCGGTGACCGCGCGGATGATCTCGCGCTCGGTCTCGTCGTAGTACTTGACGCCGGCGCGCTGCTCGCCCTTGATGACCCCGTACTCCTCGAGCTCGGCCACCAGGCCCGGCTCGGCGCGGGTCTCCTCCAGGACGTCGTCGAGCGAGTACAGCGCGCCCTGCGCGCGGACGCTGACGCTCGAGCGGTGCCGCCGCCGGGCCTGGGCGTCGCCGTGGTCGGGCGCCGCCACCGGCGCCTCCTCCGCCGCGCGGCCCGACGCCAGCTCCTGGCGGATGACCCGCAGCGGCAGGAACTCGTCGCGCTGCAGGCGCAGGATCGTCCGCAGGCGCTGCACGTCGGAGGCCGAGTAGAGCCGGTAGCCGCCCGGCGTGCGCCGCGGCGCGACGAGCTTCTGATCCTCCAGGTAGCGGATCTTCGAGATCGAGATGTCGGGGAACTCCTGCTCGAGCGCCTTGCAGACGGCCCCGATCGTCATCGCCTTCTCGCGCGGCGCGTCCTCGGTGCGGATGCTGGTGTCCTGGACGGCCATCAGCGCGAGAGGAACGTCAGCTTGTACTTGCCCACCTGCAGCTCGTCCCCGTCGCCGAGGCGCTCGGACTCGATGCGGCGCCGGTTGACGTAGGTCCCGTTGAGCGATCCGAGGTCGTCGAGGAACCAGTCGTTGCCCCGGCGGACGATCAGCGCGTGGTCGCGCGAGACCGTCACGTCGTCGAGGAAGACGTCGGAGTCCGGCCGGCGCCCGATCGTCATGCGCTCGGCGTCCAGGGGAAAGGACTCGCCCACGCGCCCGCCGCCGGCGCGGATGACGATCGCGGCGCCCGTCGACTCGACGACGGCGCCGACGTCGACCGGGATGAACTCGCCGGTCTCGCCCACGCGGTAGGTCGCCGTCGACGTGTCGTCGGCGGCCGGCTGGGCCGCCGTCAGGTCGCCGAGGTAGGCGCCGCACTTCTGGCAGTAGTTGGCGCCGTCCGCGTTGGTGAACCCGCACTCGGGGCAGTGGACCGCCACCGCGCCTCCCTACTCGGCGTCCCCGGACCCCGCGCGCCCGGCCAGGATGTCGGTCAGGCGCTGCACGTCGGCGCCCGTGATGACGTCCTCGCCGCCCTCGTGCTTCTTGCGCAGCCGGTTGACGAGCTCTGCGCGCAGGATGTCGATCTTGCCGTGCAGGATGCGCCGCTTGTAGGAGATGTCGGTCTCCTCCTCCGTGAGCTGGCCGATCAGGTCCTTCAGCTCCTGGTCGGTGAGGGAGCCGAGGTCGGGGAACGTGTCCATGTCGCGTGGTCTCTCCGGTAGCTGGGCCGCGAGCGCCGAGCATACCAGCGCGTCGGCAAGGGTCAACTTGAGCTTGAGGGTGCCCGCCGGGCGAGCTGCCGGCGCGCGTCGGCGACGTACAGCGCGGCGGCGACGTAGCCGAGGGCCAGCCCCAGGTAGAGCAGGACCTCCGCGGCGGTCGTGAGGCTCGCCAGGGCGCCGAACAGCGCGGCCATCGTCGGGCCGACGGCGATCCGGCCCGGCCAGTTGATCGCGATGTCCAGCCCGCGGTCGAGGGCCATGCGCCCGGCGACGAGCAGGAAGACCTCGCGCGCCACCAGCAGCGCGAGCGCCCAGCGCGGCAGCAGGTCGAAGCGCCAGACCACGACGATGCCGCTGGTGACCAGCAGCCGATCGACGACGGGGTCCAGCAGCGCGCCGAAGCGCGAGTACTGCCCGGTCACCCGTGCCGCGATCCCGTCGGCGTAGTCGCCCCAGGCGGCGACCGCGAACAGCGTCGCGGGCAGCGCGTCGGTCCCGGCGTCGGAGGTCAGCGCCGTCGCCAGGAAGGCCGGGATCAGCGCCAGGCGGAACAGGCCGATGACGTTCGGCAGCGTCCAGACGTTCCAGGGCTGGCCGGCGCGCGTCTGCGGCGGCGGGCCGCCGGAGCGGTCCAGCCCGCTGAGGCGCCGGAGGGTCAGGCGCGAGCGCCCCCGGTCGCGCCCGCGCGGCGGGGCGGCGGCGCGCGCGCGGTCGTCCTCGCTCAGGCCAGGGTCCGCCACAGCTCGAGCACCGCCTCGGCCGCCCCCTCCAGGGGCACGCCGCCCTCGACGTCGGCGCGCCCGCGGCGCGCCTGCGCCTCCACCGCCCCGGACTCCAGCGAGCGCTTGCCGAGCGTCAGGCGCAATGGGCAGCCCAGCAGCTCGGCGTCGGCGAACTTCTCCCCCGGGCCGGCGTCGCGGTCGTCGTAGAGCACCTCGACGCCGGCCTCGCGCAGGTCGGCGTAGAGCCCGTCGCCGGCGGCGCGCTCCGGAGTGCCGGGCTTGCCGAGGACGACGAGGTGCACGTCCCAGGGGGCGAGCGCGCGCGGCCAGGAGATCCCGCGGTCGTCGGCGAACTGCTCCACGGCGGCGGCGGCGATCCGCGCCGGGCCGATGCCGTAGGAGCCCATCCAGATGA
>JAICJK010000451.1 GCA_025928415.1 Solirubrobacteraceae bacterium
ACGAGCTGAACCTCGTGCGCGACGTCACGCGCGCCGCGCCCGACTTCGGCTTCCCGGGCTGCACCGACCGCGGCGGGCCGGCCTGCGCGCGCACGACCGCGCCGCTCGTCGCGCTGCCCGCGCACTCCGGGGTGGGCGGCGTGGCGGTCTCCCCCGACTGGGGCGAGCGCGGCCTGACCGCCTTCGTCGCGGAGAACGGCGCGGTGGCCCCCGGCGTCGCGGCCGGGCGTGAGCTGATCGCGGTGGCCCTGCGCCGTCGCCCCGGCGGCGGATACACCGCGGCGCCGCGGGTGCTCGCGTCGGGCTTCGCCGACCAGGACCCGCTGGGCACGGCGATCGGCCCCGGCGGCGCGCTGTACGTGACGCTCTACCGGACCGGCGCGGTCGTGCGCTTCTTCCCCGGCTACGACGGCGCCCCGGGCTGAGCCGCTCAGCGCGCGGCGCCCGCCAGGGCGTGCTCGCGCACGAGGGTCGCGCTGCGCTCGGGGCGCTCCCACCAGAACATGTGCCCCGCGCCCTGCAGGAGCTCCAGGCGCGCTCCGGGGATCGCGGCGGCGATCGCCGCGCCGTTGGACGCCGGCAGCATCCGGTCGGCGGTGCCGTGGATCACGAGCGTCGGGCGGTCGATCGAGGCCAGGCGCGCGCTCGTGTCGTGCCCGGCGATCGCCTGCATCTGCAGCAGGATCGTGCGCAGCCGCGCGGGCACCTCGAGCGCCATCTCGCGGAACGCGGCGAAGTTCGCCTCGTCGGCGGAGAACCCGTCGGAGAGGTTGACCGCGTAGGTGGCGCGAAGCGCCCGCTCGCGGTCTCCGGACATCATCGCCTCCGACAGCTCCCGCAGCGTCTCGGGCGCGGCCAGCGCGCCGGTCGGCCCGCCGGCGTAGGTGCAGCCGAGCGTCAGCGTCCGGATCCGCTCGCCGTGGGCGATCGCGAGCTCCTGGGCGACCATGCCGCCCATCGAGATCCCGGCCACGTGCGCGCGCTCCCAGCCGAGCTCGTCGAGCAGCGCCACGGCGTCCTGCGCCAGGTCGCGGATCGAGAACGCGCCGTTGGCGTCCGGCGAGAAGCCGATCCCGCGGTGGTCGTAGGCCACCAGGTCGAAGTCCGCCTCCAGCAGCCCGAGGAACGGCTCGCCCCACGAGACGTGGGTTCCGCTCATGCCCTGGATCAGCAGCAGCGGCTCGCCGCCGCCGCGGCGCACGTGATGGAGCCGCATCGGTGCCACAGGCCGCGAGGCTACAGCTCCAGCGCGAGCTGGCCGGGGTCCTCCCGCTCCGCGGCGCCCCCGAACGCGGCGACGCGCACCCCGAGCAGGCGCACCGGCCGCGCCGGCGCGTACTCGCGCAGGAGCTGCAGCGCGACGACGCCGATCCGGCCCGGGTCGTTCGTGGGCGCCTCGATCGTCCGCGCGCGCGTCACCGTCGTCCAGTCGTCGAGGCGGACCTTGATCGCGATCGTCCGCCCCGCGCGGTCGTGGCGCCGCAGCCCGGTGGACAGCTCGGCCGCCAGGCGCAGCAGGATCGCCTCGAGGCGATGCGGGTCGGCGATGTCCTCGTCGAAGGTCGTCTCGCGCGACTCGCTGACCGCCTCGCGCACCGGGTCCACGACCGCGGAGCCCTCGAACCACCCGCGGGCGCGCAGCCACGGCCCCTGGTTGGCGCCGAAGTGCTCGCGCAGCACCGCCTCGTCCGCGTGGGCCAGCGCCCGCAGCGTGCCGATGCCGAGCGCCTCCAGCCGCGCGGCCGTCTTCGGGCCGATGCCCGGCACGAGGCCCGGCGGCGCGTCGGCGAAGCGCTCGCACGCCTGCTCGCGGGTGAGCACGACGAAGCCGCCGGGCTTCTCGGCGTCGGAGGCGACCTTGGCCACCAGCCTGTTGGGCCCGATGCCGACCGACGCGCTCATGCCGGTGCCCTCGCGGATCTGCTGGACGAGGCGGCGCATCGCCGCGCGCGGCGAGTGCAGGTCCGACAGGTCGAGGTAGGCCTCGTCGAGGCCGACGACCTCCACGACGTCGACGGTCGCGGTCACCAGGTCCATCACGTCCCGCGAGACCTCGCGGTAGGCGGCGAAGTCCGGCGGGATGACCACCGCGTCCGGGCACAGCCGGCGCGCCCGGGCGGCCGGCATCGCCGAGCCGACGCCGAAGCGCCGCGCCTCGTAGCTGGCCGTCGTGACCACCGCCCGCGGCCCCGAGCCCGCCACGATGACCGGCAGGCCCTTGAGCTCCGGCCGCCGGTGCAGCTCGACCGTCGCGTAGAAGGCATCCAGATCGAGGTGGGCGATCGTCCGGGGCACGCCCCGCGAAGGGTACGTGCCCCGGACGACGGCTCCCGCGAACGCGCGTTCGCGTCGGCCGGCCGCCTACCGCGTGGTCAGCACGGTCCCCGTCGACCCGAAGTGCAGGCGCTGCCGGGTGGCGGCGGTCAGGTCGAACTCGCGCGCGCCGACGTACGGCCCGCGGTCCACGACGCGCACCCGCACGGAGTGGCCGTGGTAGCGGAGCGTGACGCGCGCGCCGCAGGGCAGCGACTTGTGCGCGACCCCCAGGGTCCCCGGCGCCAGGCGCCCGCCGCAGGCCAGCTGCGAGCCGTAGAGCCCGGGGCCGTACCAGGAGGCCAGCGCGGGGCGGTACACGTTGACGTGCCCGAGCGCGCGGCGTGCGGCCCTGGTCGTGGCGTCGCCGCGGAAGCGGACGCGCAGCTTCCACGAGCCGGCCTGGCGCGGCGTGAAGCGCAGCCGGAAGGCGCCGCCGGCCGAGGTCCGGTCGCGGTCCACCCGGTGCCAGGCGTGGCCGCGGCGGGCCTCGAGCGTGACCGTGCGCCCGGCGCGGCCGGGGCGCAGGGCGCCGCGCACGAGCACGCGCCGGCCCGCGCTCACGTTGCGGCGGACCGACCGGATGGACATCCGGGCGTGGGCCTTGGCCGCCTTCGCGGCAGGCGGGGTCGCCGC
>JAICJK010000560.1 GCA_025928415.1 Solirubrobacteraceae bacterium
CCGACCGCGCCTCGAACGCCCCGCGGAGCGGCGGGAGCCGCGGCGGCGGCGGCGGGAACCGCGGCGGTGGCGGCGGCCGCGGTGGCCGCGGCCCGTCGCGCAAGGGCACGGGCAGCACGACGAAGGGCGCCTTCCGCGGCGCCTCCGCCGCACCGCGCGGGCACGGCCGCGGCCGCGCCTAGCGCGCGAAGCAGCCGCGCAGGAACCGCACCAGGGGCGGGGTCATGACGGTGTCGCCGGGCGCGCCGATCCGGTTGCTGACCTCGGCGTGGGTGAGCGAGGAGGCGTCGATCGTCCCCGCCGGGACGCCCAGCGCCATCAGGCGCGCCGCGAAGCCGGTCTCGATCGAGCGCCGCAGCACGCCGCCGCGCACGACCGTCAGCGTGGGCGGGATGCCTGTGCCGGCGCGCGCCAGCAGGGTCGCGGAGGTGTCGACCGCGTAGGCGGGGTCGTTGCCCAGCGCCGCCCGCCACTGGCGCTGCTCGCGCGAGGCCGCGGGGACACGAGTCTTGTCGAAGCCCGCGGTGTCGAACGGCCCGGCGCAGCGCACGGACGCGAGCCCGAGCCCCTGGCCGCCGAGCCACGCCGGGTTCGTGACGACGTTGGAGACGATGTCCGCCCCGGCCGAGTGGCCGAGCAGGGCGATCCGGCTGGGGTCGCCGCCGAACGGGCCGATCGCGCGGCGCGTCCAGGCCACCGCGGCCGCGACGTCGCGGTAGTGGTCGGGGTAGCGGGCGGACACCGGGGAGCCCGGCCGCGTGAGGCGGTAGTTGACGCTGACGAACAGCCAGCCGCGCGTGTTGAACAGCCGGCGCTTGTCGGCGACGTTCCCGGCCTTGTCGCCGCGGTGGTACCCGCCGCCGTGGACCCAGACGACCACCGGCGCCCGCCGGCTCCGGGCGCGGCAGCCGGCCGGGACGTAGACGTCGAGGCTCGTCGCGTTGGCAGGGACGCCGGGGAGGCGCTCGTAGGCGACGGTCACCGGCCGCGCCGGGCTCGTGCAGTGCGCCGGCGCGGCCGCCGCCGGCGGGGCCGCCCCCACGGCGGCTCCCACCGCTGCGACCCCCGCGGGCAGCCACCTCCGGACGACGGCACGGCTACGGGACGGGCGCGTGGCGCTGGACATGGCTGCTCCTCGGGCGGGGCTGCAAGGTCCGAGCCATCGTCGCCTGCGCCGCTGCGCGCCGGGGCCCGCTCTCACGAACTTCTCAGGGATGCGGCCGCGGGCCGCGAGCGCCGCCCGCCTACGGGGCGGTGGCCGCCACGATCTCCGCCATGACCTCCCGCAGGTCATGGTTCGCCTCGTACACGAGGGTCTGGCGGTCGGCTCCGGTGCCGCGGGTCAGCAGGTCGGCGATGCCGTCGAGGTCGCCGGCCGAGCCGAGGTCCTCGGCGTGCGGGCGCAGGCGGTCGACGAGGCGGCGCGCCAGGTCGCGGGTCCCGACGCGGTCGCTCGAGGGCAGGTCGACGAGCTGGCCGTCGAGGCCGTGGCGCGCGGCGAGCCACTTGTTCTCGTCGAGCATCTGCCACGGGTAGGGCGTCAGCGGCTTGCCCTCGTCGTAGTGCTCGCAGAGCTCCTTGACCATCGCGTGGGTGAGCGCGGCGAGCGCCAGCGTGTGCTCGACGCGGGTCTGCGCGTCGCACGCGCGGACCTCGACGGTCCCGAACCGCGGGTGCGGGCGGACGTCGTACCAGAGGTAGGTGTAGTCCTCCATCACGCCCGAGTCGACCATGAAGCCGATCTGGCGCTCGTAGTCGGCCCAGTCCTTGTACTCGGGCGGGATGCCGACCCGCGGGAACGCGCGGAAGATCGGCATGCGGGTGGAGTGCAGGCCGGTCGGGTCGGCGCGCCAGAACGGCGAGTTGGCGCTGAGGGCCAGCAGCACGGGGACGTGGACGCGCATCCCGTTGGCGACGTGGATGGCCTTGTCGGGATCATCGACGCCCACGTGCACGTGCATCCCGAAGATCAGCTCCTGGCGGGCGACGAACCGCAGCGCGCTGATGAGGTCGCGGTACCGGGGACGCGCGACGATCCGCTGGTCCTCCCACATCGCGAA
>JAICJK010000373.1 GCA_025928415.1 Solirubrobacteraceae bacterium
AAGAACGGCGCGATGGACCGCTTCCGCTCGCTGCCGATGGCGCGCGGCGCGGTGCTCGGCGGCCACGCCCTGGCCAACCTGCTCAAGGCCGCGCTGCCGATGGCGCTGATGTCGATCTGCGGGCTGGTCGTCGGGTGGCGCATCCACACCGACGTCCTGCACGCCGCGGCGGGCTACGGCCTGCTGGTGGTCTTCGCGTTCGCGATGATCTGGATCGGCGTGCTGCTGGGCAGCATGCTGTCCTCGCCCGAGGCGGTCCAGGGCGTCGCGTTCGTGGCGATCTTCCCGATCACGTTCATCGCCAGCACGTTCGTCCCGACGAGCAGCCTCCCCGGCGTCCTGAAGACCTTCGCGGAGTGGAACCCGGTGACCTCGCTGGCCGGCTCGCTGCGCAGCCTGTTCGGCAACCCCGGGGCCGACCCGGCGGCGGGCGCCCCGTGGTCGCTGCACCACCCGGTGGCCTACACGCTGCTCTGCTCGGCGGCGATCATCGTGATCTGCGCGCCGATCGCGGTCCAGCGCTACCAACGCTCGGTCGCGGGCTGAGGACCGCGCACGGGCCGGGCCGCAGGGCGCGGCCGATCCGCCTAGGAGGCGACCGCGGGCATCGGGCCGAACGGGACCACCCGGTCGCGGCCGGCGGCCTTGGCGCGGTACAGGGCGGTGTCGGCCAGGCGGTAGAGCTCGCGCGACTCGCCGCCCGCCTCGGCCAGCGTGCAGACCCCGGCCGAGATCGTCAGCGTGCCGCCCAGCGCGAACGGCGTGGCGCGGATGGCCTCCCGCGCGCGCTCGGCCGCGGCCACGGCGCCGGCCGCGTCGGCCTCGGGCAGCAGCCAGGCGAACTCCTCGCCGCCCACGCGCGCCAGGTGCTCGCCCGCGCGCGTGACGTCGCGCAGCCGCGCGGCGACCTCCACGAGGACCTTGTCGCCCACGGGATGCCCGAGCGTGTCGTTGACCTGCTTGAAGTGGTCGAGGTCCAGCAGCACGAGCGCGAGCGGCCGCTGCGTGCGCTCGGTGCGGGCGACCTCCTCGGCCAGCCGCTCGTGGAACGAGCGGTGGTTGAGCAGGCCGGTCAGCGGGTCCTCCGCGGCGAGCTGGGCCAGCCGCTCCTCGTAGCGCTTGCGCTCCGAGATGTCCTTGACGGTCGTGATCGTGCCGCGGACCGCGCCGTCCGGGCCCGGGACCGTCCCGGCGGTGAGCAGGACCGGGAAGCGGTCGCCGTCGCGGCGGCAGAACGTGGCCTCGGCCTCGAGGTGCCCCTCGCGGCGGAAGCGGGCGATGGTCGCGTCGAGCTCCTCGATCTTCTCGACGGGCCAGAACGGGAACGGCGGCGCCGTGCCGACGAGCTCCTCGCGGGAGAAGCCGGTGAGCTCGCACAGGCGGTCGTTGACGTGCACGATGGTCGGGCCCTCCGTGACCGCGAACCCGTCCTGGATCGAGCCGATGACGGCCTTCGACCAGTCGCGCTCGCGGCGCAGCTGGGCGTCGGCGGCGTCGCGCTCGGCCATCCGGTCGCCCACGAGGTCCAGGGCGCGGCGCTCGCGCCGGGCGTCGAGGGCGAAGGCGCTGGCGGCCAGCGCGGCCAGGCCGGCGCCCAGGATGCCGACGACCCACTCCCAGGGCCCGAGGTCCCCGGACCGCGAGGCGACGTGGACGGTCCACTGGCGGCCGGCGACCGGCAGGTCGCCCACCCAGTCGTCGGGCTCCGGCGATGCGGACCCGGCCAGCGCCATGCCGTCGCTGCTGACCCGGACCTGCGTGTCGGCGGGAAGCGCGCGGTCGACCGCGGCCATCAGCTCGGTGGTCGAGTACATGCCGGCGATGAACCCGCGCAGCGCGTGGCGGCGCTCGGCGGGCGTCCGCGTGGGGCGGTCCGCCCGGAAGACCGGGGCCATGACGACGACGACCGGCCGCCCGGAGAACGGGGAGCGGCGCGGCGACGAGGCCTGCGGGCGCCCGGTGCTGACGGCGCGGCTGAACAGCGCGGCCTCGGACGGCACGGCGCTGTAGTCGGCGCCGATCGCCGCCTGCGGGTTGCCCCCGCGACGCGCCACGGCGGCGGTCAGCACGTCGTAGGCGGCGCGGCGCGGCGCGGACTGCCCCGTGCCCGGGACGGAGATCCGGAAGCCGTGGCTGCGCTCGAAGGCGCCGCGGTCGCTGCCCGCCACGTGCAGGACGTAGCCCACGCCCGACAGCGAGCGCTCGTGCATCGCGCCGCGCGTGAAGCTGCCCAGCCGGCCGTCGAGCGGGCGCCGCAGCGCGCCGAGCGTGACCGCGATCTGCTCGAGGTTGCTGAGCGAGGACTGGGTCAGGTCGCGGACGACGGCGTAGCTGCGCTCGGCGCGCTCCGTGCGCAGGTCGGCGATCTCGCGACGGTCGCGCGCGTGCAGCAGCGCCGCCACCACGCCGGTGGCCACGAGGATGCAGATCACGGTGAGGCCCTGCACGGCAAGCCGGCGCACGGGCCGCTCTTGGGGAGCGCGCACGTCCTCTCGGTCGGCACCGGCCCCCCGCGCCGCAGCCCGGGGGACGGATGTCCTAGCCACATCCGCCATCATGGCCCGCCGTGCCCCGTCCCGCCGCCGTGATCTTCGACAACGACGGGCTCCTGCTCGACACCGAGGACGCCTGGACGCGCGCCGAGACGGAGCTCTTCGCCCGCCACGGCCACGCCTTCACGATGGCCCACAAGCGCGACCTGCTCGGCTCGTCGCGGGCGGTCGCGGCGGCCAAGCTCGAGCGGATCCTCGCGGCGCCCGGGCGCGGCGAGGCCCTGATGGACGAGCTCCACGAGCTGGTGATGGCCGAGGCCCTGGCGGGCGTGCCGCCCCGCCCGGGCGCGCTCGAGCTGCTGGCCGCGCTCGCGGACGCGGGCATCCCGCTCGGGCTGGCCTCGAACTCCGCCGGCGAGTTCGTCCGGAGGACCCTGGGCTCGGCCGGCCTGCTCGACGGCGGCCCGTTCGCCGCGATCGTGACCGCCGACGACGTCGCCCGCCCCAAGCCGGCGCCCGACCTCTACCTCGAGGCCTGCCGCCTGCTCGGCCAGGCGCCGGGCGCGTGCGCCGCGCTGGAGGACTCGGTGCCCGGGGTGGCCGCCGCGGCCGCGGCGGGCCTGTTCGTCATCGGCGTGCCCTACTTCCCGGACGGGGAGCTGCCGGGCGCGACGCTCGTGGCGCCCTCGCTGGCCGACGCGACGGTCCACGCCGCGCTCGGCCTCCAGGCGTCGGCGACGCACTAGGATCGTCACGGGTGACGGTCCTCGCCGACCTCTCCGGGTTCTTCGACTCCGTCGGCTCGTTCTTCGACAGCCTCGGGCACATCCACCCGCTGTCGCTGCTGCTGGCGCTGACCTGCTTCGGGATCTACCTGACGCTGCGCTCGCGGGCCTTCTTCCACGTGCTGCGGGCGGCCTACCCCGCCGAGCGGATTCGCTGGCGGCAGATCTGGGCCGCCTATGTGTCGGCCTACGGGTTCAACAACGTCGTGCCGGCCCGCGGCGGGGACGTCATCAAGCTGTTCCTGACCCGCACGAGCATCCCCGGCTCCAGCTACTCGGCGATCGGCGCGGCGTTCTTCGTCGAGCTCG
>JAICJK010000266.1 GCA_025928415.1 Solirubrobacteraceae bacterium
ACGCTGTGGATGGACGCCGCCTACACGCACCTCATGCTGTTCACCGGCGACACCCTCCCCGAGACCGGCCGGCGGCGCCGCGGGCTCGGCGTCGAGCCGATGACCTGCGCGCCCAACGCCCTGGCGAGCGGCGACGGCCTCGCGGTGCTCGCGCCGGGGGAGTCGGCGACGGCCGTCTGGGGCGTCGCCGCCACCCGCTGACGCTCACGCGCGGGCGAGCCCGCGCTGCGGCACGGCCGCCCGCCTGGCCGGCCGCCGGTGACGGTGCGGGCGCATGCGGATCGCCGGCTCCTCGGCGCCACCGTCGTCCAGGAAGGCGCGGGCGTCATGCAGCGCGCGATCGATCAGCTCGCCGGCGTGGTCGAAGTCGATCGGCGTGATGCGCTGCGGGCACGGGGGCGGGAGCACGACGAGCTGGGCGTCGGCGCGGTGGCGCTCGATGTCCTCGGTCAGGCGGCGGTGCGTCAGCAGGCTCATGGCCTGCAGCGCCATGCCCAGCGCGCCGTCGGGCGCCTGGTCGAGCGCGCACGCATGCCCCGTCGGCAGGACGTAGATCCGCTCGGCGCCCAGCTCGACGGCGTGGGAGATCGGGGTGTTGTTGGCCACCCCGCCGTCCATCAGCGACCGGCCCTCCCACGCGACGGGCGGCAGCACCCCGGGGACGGCCGCGCTGGCCATGACGGCGTCGAGCACCGGCCCGCGGGAGAGGCGCAGCTCCTCGCCCGTGAGGACGTCGACGGCGACGACGTGCAGGGGGATCGGCATGTCCTGCAGCTCGGAGTGCTCCAGATGCCCCGCGATCACCCGGCGCAGCCCGGACGGCGGGACGAGGTGGTCGCGGGCGCCGAGGAAGCCCAGCAGGCCGGTGACCGGGTTGAGCGGGAACGCCTGTCCGCGGCGCAGCCCGCGCCAGATGTCCGCGAGCGCCACGGCGGTCGCGACGGTCTGCGGACGCGATGCGACGAACGCGCCGTTCAGCGCGCCGGCCGACGTCCCGACGATGACGTCGGGCACGATGCCGCGCTCGTAGAGGGCGTGCAGCATCCCGGCCTGGATCGCGCCGAGGCTCGCCCCTCCTGAGAGGACGAACGCCACGGCCGGGCGAGCGCGAGGTGCCATGATCAGTGTGCGTCGTCTCGCGCCCGCCCCTTACGCACCGCCGCGACGGTAAGAGAACGCGGGCCGCCGTCGCCAAGCAGACAAGACCCCGCGACCTGAGCGGAGTCGCGACCCCCCCGAGGACCGCCATGACCACTGAGAAGACGTTCCTGATCGTCGGTGCCAGCCTCGCCGGCGCCAAGGCCGCCGAGACGCTGCGGGCCGAGGGCTTCGACGGGCGCATCGTGCTCGTCGGCGCCGAGCAGGACCGCCCCTACGAGCGGCCGCCGCTGTCCAAGGAGTACCTGCGCGGCGAGGCGGGCCGCGAGAAGGTCTACGTCCACGACGAGGGCTTCTACGCCGAGCAGGACATCGAGCTGCGCCTCGGCCGCACCGCGGTGAGCCTCAACGCCTCCGCCGACGAGGTCGCGCTCGACGACGGCGAGCGCCTGCGCTACGACCGCCTGCTGCTGGCCACCGGGGCCGAGCCGCGCCGGCTCCCGCTTCCCGGCGCCGAGCTGGACGGGGTCGTGTACCTGCGCACCGTCGAGGACTCCGACGCGCTGCGCGAGCGCCTGGACCGCGGCGGCCATGTCGTCGTGGTCGGCGCGGGCTGGATCGGCGCCGAGGTCGCGGCATCCGCGCGCCAGCGCGGCCTGGACGTCACGGTCCTGGACCCGCTGTCGGTCCCGCTGGAGCGCGTGCTGGGCACCGAGATGGGCGCCGTCTACCGGGACGTCCACGCCGACCAGGGCGTGAAGCTGCTGATGGGCACCGGCGTCGAGGGCTTCGAGGGCGGCGACGCCGTGCAGCGCGTGCGCACCAGCGACGGGCGCACGCTGGACTGCGACTTCGTCGTCGTGGGCGTCGGCGTGCAGCCGCGCTCGCAGCTCGCCGCGCAGGCCGGGCTGGCCGTCGGCGACGGCATCCTGGTCGACGAGCACCTGCAGACCAGCGCCCCCGGCGTCTTCGCCGCCGGCGACGTCGCCGGCGCCGAGCACCCGTTCTACGGCGAGCGCATCCGCGTCGAGCACTGGGCCAACGCGCTGCACCAGGGGCCCGCGGCCGCGCGCAACATGCTCGGGCGCGGGGAGGCGTTCGACAGCCTGCCCTACTTCTTCTCCGACCAGTACGACGTCGGCATGGAGTACACCGGCTTCGCGCGCCACTGGGACCGCGTCGTCATCCGCGGCGACCTCGCCGCGCGGGAGTTCATCGCCTTCTGGATGGTCGAGGACCGCGTCGTGGCGGGCATGAACGTCAACGTGTGGGACGTCGTCGACCCGATCCAGCGCCTGATCCGCGAGCGCGTGTCGGTGGACGACAAGCGCCTCGCCGACCCCGACGTGGCGCTCGACCAGCTCGCCCACGCTGAGCGGGGCGCGTCGTGAACCGCCTGCGCGCCCTGCACGACGCCGGCGTGTCGATCTGGCTCGACACGCTCTCGCGCGAGCTGCTGGCGACCGGCGCGTTCGCGCGGCTGGTGGCCGACGCCGCGGTGACCGGCGTCACGTCGAACCCGACGATCTTCGCCAAGGCGATCACCGGCTCCGACCGCTACGACGGCCAGATCCGCGACGCCGTCGCCGCCGGCGTGGAGGGCGTGCAGGAGCTGTTCTTCACGCTCGCGCTCGACGACGTCCGCGGCGCCGCCGACGAGCTGCGCGGCGCCTTCGCCGACAGCGGCGGGCGCGACGGCTTCGTGTCGTTCGAGTGCACGCCGGACCTGGCCGACGACACCGAGGCGACGATCGCCCAGGCGCTGGACCTGTGGGCCCGTCTGGACCGCGCCAACGTGATGATCAAGGTGCCCGCGACCGCCGCCGGCGTGCCCGCGATCGAGGAGCTCACCGCTCGCGGCGTCAACGTCAACGTCACGCTGCTGTTCTCGGTCGCGCGCTACGAGCAGGTGATCGACGCCTACCTCGCGGGCCTCGAGCGGCGCGTCGCCGCCGGGCAGCCCGTCGACGCGATCGCGTCCGTGGCGTCGTTCTTCGTCTCCCGCGTCGACACCACGGCCGACGCGCTGCTGCCGGCGGACTCGGACCTGCGGGGGCGCATCGCGGTGGCCAACGCCCACCGCGCCTACGGCCGCTACGCCGAGCGCTTCGGCGACGAGCGCTGGCACGCGCTCGCCGCCGCCGGGGCGCATCCGCAGCGCCCGCTGTGGGCCAGCACGGGGACCAAGAACCCGGCCTACTCCGACGTGCTCTACGTCGAGGAGCTGATCGCGCCGGGCGTCATCAACACGATGCCCGAGGCCACCCTGCACGCCTTCGCCGACCACGGCGAGGTGAGCGGCGCGCCGCCCGTCGACCCAGCCGCGGCCGAGCAGACGCTGCGGCGCGCGCTCAAGGCCGGCGTCGACCTCGACGCCGTCACCGCCGCGCTGGAGCGCGAGGGCGTGCGCTCGTTCTGCGACGCCTACGACGAGCTGCTGGCCTGCATCGAGGGCAAGCTGCCGCGGACCGCCGCCCGAGGGGCCTGACGCAGCGGCGCGCGACGCAGCGGCGGCCCCGCCGCGCGCGGGCCAAGATGCACCCTGGAGCCCATGGCGCCGGGGGCGCGGGCGGGGGACGATGGGCCCATGCACGAGCACCCCTCCCCGGATCATGCCGCCGGCTTCCTGCCCGCCCGCGGCCCCTGCACGATCGGCGTCGCCTACGTCGACAGCGAGGAGGGCCGCGAGGCGCTCCACGCCGCCTACGCCCTCGCGCGCCGGCCCGGCGCGACGCTGCGCGTGCTCACCGTCCTCAAGCCCGCCATGGGCATGTACACGCAGATCGAGCCGTCCCTCGCCGGGCAGTTCGCGGCCAGGAACCTCGAGGACGTCGAGGGCGAGCACCGGCTGCGCCTCGAGCAGGAGGTGCAGCGCACCGTCGCCACGCTCGACGGCGACGTCCCGGTGGAGATCGACACCTACGTCGGCGACCCCGCGACCGTCCTGATCGACGTGTCCTCCGGCCTCGACCTGCTCGTCTGCGGGTCGCGCGGCCACGGCCCGCTGAAGGCGGTGCTGCTGGGCAGCGTCTCGCGGCGCGTGACCGCCGAGGCCCACTGCCCGGTGATCGTGATCCCGCGCGGCGTCAAGGCGCCGGTCGGCGCCTTCGAGGCCACCGCGGGGGAGACCGCCGGGGTCGCCGTCGCCGGCGGGTCGAACGGCGACCGCTGGCCGGGGCGGCTGTGATGCGCGACCATCACGGCATGCCCGACGCGACGCCGTACCCGACCGCCGACGAGCTGCCGCTCGCCCGCGCCGGCGACGACCCGACGCAGGGGCGCGCCGCGGCCGCGGTGGCCGCGAGCCCCACCTCGCACGCCGGCGACCGCGTCGACGCCGCCGGGGACGCCTCGTTCCCGGCGAGCGACCCGCCGAGCTGGTGGGGCGGGGCCTGACCGGCCCCCGGCCCG
>JAICJK010000381.1 GCA_025928415.1 Solirubrobacteraceae bacterium
CGACGGCGACGAGCTGCACGCTCCGGACTTCGTCGTGCTCGAAGTCGCGGATGTGCTGCGGAAGCGTGTGCGGCGCGAGGAGATGCACGCCGAGGACGCGATGGTCGCCATCGCGGACCTCTCGGCCGCGTCGATCCGGTTCCACCCCGTCGCGGGCCTGGTCGCGCAGTCGCTCGCGCTCGCCCTCGCACACGGGTTCACCGCGTACGACGCGACGTACGTGGCGCTGGCGACCCGCGTCGGCGGGATCGTCGTCACCAATGACGGCGACATGCGCCAACGCGGCATCAAGGCAGGGCTCGCGATCGTCACGCCGAGCGAAGTGGCCTGACCGTTTCGCGCGAGCTCTCGTAGGCCGCTCCGGGACCTCACGAGGGCGTCGGCCCTCGTTCGCCGGCATCAATACGCTTCGGCGCCATGACCGCCCTCGACGACCTCCGCGCCGCCGTCGGGCGCGCCGCGGCGTCGCTCGGGGCGCAGCCCAAGGCGCCGCCCACGCTCGAGCGCCCGCGCCAGGCCGGTCACGGCGACTACGCGACGAACGCGGCGATGCTGCTGGCCGGCGCGCTCAAGGCGCCGCCGCGGGAGATCGCCGAGCGCCTGGCGACGGCGATGGCCGCCGAGCTCGGCGATGCGCTGGACCGCGCCGAGGTCGCGGGCCCCGGCTTCCTGAACCTGTTCCTGACGGACGCCTGGCACGGGCGCGCGCTCGCCGGCGTGCTGGCCGCCGGCGAGGACTACGGCGCCGGGCGCCCCGAGAAGCCCGAGCGGGTCCTCGTCGAGTTCGTCTCGGCCAACCCGACCGGCCCGCTGACCGCGGCGAGCGGCCGCCACGCCGCGTACGGGGACGCGCTGCGGCGGCTGCTGCGCTTCGCCGGCCACAGCGTCGACGGCGAGTACTACTTCAACGACGCGGGCAGCCAGGTCCGCAAGCTGGGCCTGTCGATCCAGGCCCGCGCGCGCGGCGACGAGCCGCCCGAGGACGGCTACCAGGGCGACTACGTCGCCGAGCTGGCCGCGGAGATCCCCGAGGCCGCGACCGCGGAGGTCGAGGTCGTCACGCGGCGCGGGGTGGAGCTCGTGTTCGCGCGGATCCGCGCGACGCTCGCGGCCTACCGCGTCGAGTTCGAGTCGTTCTTCTCCGAGGCGGCGCTCTACGAGGGCGAGCCGGACGCCGTCCACCGCGCCTACGCCCGCCTGGAGGAGCAGGGCAGGCTGTACCGCTCCGACGGCGCCCTGTGGCTGCGGACCACCGAGCTGGGCGACGACAAGGACCGCGTCCTGGAGCGCGCCACGGGCGCGGCGACCTACTTCGCGTCGGACATCGCCTACCACGAGCACAAGCTCGAGCGCGGCTACGACCTGCTGATCGACGTGCTGGGCGCCGACCACCACGGCTACATCGGGCGGATGAAGGTGGCGATGGCCGCCCTCGGCGCCGACCCCGCCCGTCTGGAGATCCCGATCCTGCAGTTCGTCCACGTCGTCGAGGGCGGCGAGCGGGCGTCGATGAGCAAGCGCCGCGGCGAGTTCATCACGCTCGACGACCTGATCGCCGAGATCGGCGTGGACGCCGCGCGCTGGTTCATGCTCGCCCGCTCGCACGACTCGGCGGTCGACCTCGACCTCGACCTCGCGCGGCGCCAGAGCGCCGAGAACCCCGTGTACTACGTGCAGTACGCCCACGCGCGGATCGCGTCGATCCGCCGGCGCACGCAGGTCGAGCCGGCCGTCGAGGAGGCGACGGCGCTGCACCCGTCCGAGCGGGCGCTGGTCAAGGCGCTGCTCGAGTTCCCGGTCGAGGCCGCCGATGCCGCGGAGCGCCGGGCGCCGCATCGCATCAGCGCCTACGCGCTCGAGCTCGCGCAGGTCTTCACGGCGTTCTACCGCGACTGCCAGATCGTCGGCGAGCCGGAGGAGGCCGGGCGGCTCGCGCTCGCCGTCGCCGCGCAGCGGACGCTCGCGCGATCCCTCGACCTCCTCGGGATCACGGCGCCGGAGGAAATGTAGGAGCCACTTCGCCGGGGCCGCGCGCCACGGCGCGGGAGTTGCGTCGCCCTGCGACGGAACTCCCAAGGCAACCACGTCGCCCTGCGACGGGGTTGCCCGCCTACTGGTTGTAGAGGAAGTCCAGGCCCAGGCCGCTGAGCCAGCGCTGGGCCTCGACGTTCAGCCGCGTCAGCTCCCCGGTGAGGATCATCGTCCCCATCGCGATCAGGACGAGCCCGCTGACGACGGTGATGATCATGTAGTGGTCGCGGATCCAGCGGAAGGCCGTGGTCGCGCGGTCGAAGGCGACGGCGGTCAGCAGGAACGGGACCGCGAGGCCGAGCGAGTAGAAGGCCAGCAGCACGCCGCCGTGGCCGACGGTGGTGCTCGTCGCCGCCGCCGACAGGATGCTCGTGAGCGTCGGGCCGACGCACGGCGTCCACGCCACCGCGAACGCGAGCCCGGCGACCACCGGGCCGCCCGAGCCCGCCCGCGCCATCAGCGCCTCCGGGCGCCAGTCGCGGTTCAGCCGCGGGACGAACGGCGTCAGCAGGAAGAACACGCCCATCGCGACGATCACGCCGCCGGCGATGTGGTTGAGCAGGTCCTGGTGGTCGCGCAGCGTCGAGCCCAGGCCGGTGGCCGTCATCCCGAGCGCCACGAACATCACCGTGAAGCTCAGGCAGAAGATGATCGCCGGGCCCAGCACCCGGCTGAGGCCGTGCTCGCGCGTGCGGATCTCGGTCAGCGAGACGCCCGACACGGCGGACAGGTAGCCGGGCACGAGCGGCAGCACGCAGGGCGAGATGAACGAGATGAACCCGACGGCGAACGCCGCGAGGACGGTGGTGTCGGCCTGGGCCTGGGCGAGGACGAGCATCACGCGTCGTAGCGGGCGAGGTCCTCGTCGAGGCGCCGCGCGTCGGCGGGGTCGATCTCGGGCGCGGCGGGGGCGACGCCGCCGCCTGCCGGGCCACCGCCGCCACGCCGCCAGCGCGGCACGAAGACGGCGCCGAGCGCCAGCAGGGCGACCAGCAGCCCGACCGGCACGAGCCAGGTGGTGACGTCGAAGCCGCCGGTCGGCGGGTCGGCGAGCACGCCCTTGCCGTAGATCGAGACCAGGCGGTCCTTGATCTGCTGCTCGGTCAGGCCCTGCGCGATGAGCGACTTGACCTCCGCGCGCTCCTGGCTGGCCTGCGGCGACTCGGCGATGTTCAGCGGGACGTTGCAGGAGACGCACATGAGCTGCGGCTCGAGCTCGTTGAAGTTGACCTTCGGCGCGGCGGCGCCGGCGGGGGCGGCGGGGGCGGCCAGAACGAGGACGGTCAGCGCGGCGAGGACCGCCGGCGCGGCGAGCGTCCGGAGCACCGCGCGCGCCGTCACGCGGACGCCCTCGCCTTCGCGACCGCGCGGTCCATGAACGCCTGGTCGACCTGGCCGCGCGAGATGGCCACGACGCGGCCGCGCGCGTCGATCACGAACGTCTCGGGCAGCGCCCGCGTGCCGTAGTCCTTGGCGAGCTTGGTGCCCACGTCGCGCACG
>JAICJK010000128.1 GCA_025928415.1 Solirubrobacteraceae bacterium
CACCTGCGCGCGGTCGTGGAAGCGATCGACGACGCGCTGACGCGCGGTGGCTTGCGAATCGCGCAACTGCAGACCGAACACCAACAGGAGCGCGACGGTGATCAACCCGGCGCATCCCACGACCCAGTTGATCGAACGCCGATCCAGGTTCGACCATCGCGAACTGGCACTTCTCGACATGCAGGCGCACCTTCCCGGGCCGCATCAGATCCTTGTGTCTCACGGGTATCGTCAGATCAGGCAGCCACTTGAATTGGGCACCCTAGCAGGCATTTCGCGCGTGGCCGCTTTGCCCCTTCCCCGTCTATGACGGACTGTCAGGGACGTACCGTGCGTGCCGGCTTTCCCCGAACACCGACGGATGTTCGACCCCGCGCGGCTTGGTGAACGGGCGCCGGCGCCGCGCTCGGGTCGCGCGTCGACGGCACGGCGCTCTCCCGCCGGCGGGATGAACGCGCGAGGTCGGGCCCGCCTCCGCGGCGCGCCTGTTCAGAACGCGGAAGACGCCCCCGGCGGGGAGGGCGTCTCAGAGGCTGCGGGACTAGGACTCGAACCTAGAATAACTGGACCAGAACCAGCCGTGTTGCCAATTACACCATCCCGCAGCGAGCGTCCGATGATAGCCGGATCGCCGCCCGCGGCGGCGCCTCGCGGCGCCCGTCAGCGGCCTTAAGCGGCTGTCTCAGAACCTCGGCCGCGCTGGGGCGGCCGCCCCGCGGCGCCAGGAGCCACCCGGCCGCTTGCGAAGGCCACCAGCATTGGCTGCGCGGCCGGGGCGGCCCCTGCCATCCACGGATGCGGGCGCCACACCACGCCGTCGGGTCCTGAGGCAACCTCTAGCGGCTCGACACGTTGGGCGAGGCGAACTGCTGGGTGATGCTCGTCTCCAGGCCCGGGTCGAGCACGAGCAGGACCTCGTCGCCGCCCTCGATCACCGTGTCCGCCTTCGGGACGAAGCCCGAGCCGTCGCGCAGGACCGAGATGATCAGCGAGCCCTCCGGCAGGTCGATGTCCACGACGCGCACGCCGGCGGCCGGCGCCTCGGGCGCGACCTCGACCTCGATGATCTCGAGCTTCTCGTCGCGCAGGTCGAGCAGGTGCACGAGCCCGTAGGACGGCACCTCGTGCTCGATCAGGCGCAGGATCAGGTCCGTCGCGCTCACCGCGGGCTGGACGCCCAGCAGCTCGAACCACTCGCGGTTCCGGGGGTTGTTGACCCGCGCGATGATCCGGTCGCACAGGTACTTCTCCTTGGCCATCTGGCAGATGAGCATGTTGTCCTCGTCGTCGCCGGTCACGGCGATCACGAGGTCGGCGCGCTGGATGCCCGCGCGCTCGAGGACCCACAGCTCGGTGGCGTCGCCGTACTGGACGGCATGCTCGAGCTCCTGCTCGATGGTCAGGTAGCGATTGCGGTCGCTCTCCAGCAGCGTGACCTCGTTGTCCTTGCCGATGAGCTCCCGGGCGAGGTTCCAGCCGACCTTCCCGCCGCCCGCCACGATCACGTACATGAGCGTCCCTTCTCGTCGGCGACCACTACGCCGTCACCTCGCCGAGCGCGCGCTCGAACATCTCGATCGCGTGCTTGGTGGGCGAGATGGTGTGCAGGCCCTGCTCGGCGTACCAGGTCGCGCGTGCCGGGTCCATGACGCGCACGAGCACGTTGTCGACGTGGAAGCGGCGCTGGGCGATCTGGGCGATCGTCAGGTTCGTGTTGTCCCCGTCGGTGGAGGCGATGAACAGGTCGGCCTGGTCGATCCCGGCCTCCACGAGCGCCTCGACCTCGATGCCGTGCCCGACCGTGAACCGGCCGCCGGCGTCCTCCCAGGAGGACGGCTGCCCGGCGTCCAGGCGCTCGTGCGAGAGCGGGTCCTCGTCGAGGACTGAGACGTCGTGCCCGGAGGCCAGGGCGGAGCGCGCGACCGCGGAGCCGACGCGGCCCGCACCCACGATGAGGACGAACATGGTCCGGCACGTTACCCGGTTTGCCCGTCGGTGCCCGCCCCCTCCGCCGCCCCCGCGCGGGCCTCGTCCGGGGCCGCCGACTCGGCCGGCGGGGCGGTCAGGATGACCGGGACGGTGGCCTTGGCCAGCACGTACTTCGTCGCCTCCCCGATGAAGTTGTCGCGCGGCCCGCCGCGCCCGCCGAGCAGCGCCCCGCCCCGGATCCGCGTCGGCTCGTCGGCGCCCAGGATGATCACCTCGACCCCGCGCCGCTGGGCCTCCTCGACGATCGCGCGCCCCGCGCTGCGGGCGCGGACCGTGGCCGTCGCGACCTCGACGCCCTGGTACTCCTCGCCCACTGCCTTGGCGCGCCGCAGCGCCGCCCGCGCCCGCTCGAGCTGCGCCTCGGGCAGCCTGGCGTCGATCGGCAGCGACATCGGGACCTCGAAGACCCACAGGGCCTCGATCGTCGCCCCCTCGTCCGAGTCGAAGTCCTCGTGCTCCTCGCCGGCCAGCCGCCCCGCCGTCTGCACGATGTCGTCGTCGAGCGCGCTGCCCAGGATCGGGACCAGGATCGACCCGTACTCGCCCTCCCGCCGGTGCTCCTTGCGCAGCAGCGAGCGCTCGGGCACGGTGACGCGGCTGGTCAGGCTCTTGCCCTGGGTGGTGCGGTAGACCACGTAGAGCAGCAGGCCCGCGGCCATCCACCCGATGCCCGCGTAGCGCGCCCCCTGGTGAGTGACGATCACGCTGATCCACGCCGCCAGGCTCAGGACGCCGCCGAGGACCGCGGGCAGCGGCAGCGACGCGCCGCGGAAGCCGATCGACAGCGGCATCCGGTACGGGCGCCGGCGGTCGGGCTCGCGGTAGCGCAGGCGGACGATCGACGCGTGCGCGATCGTCAGGCCGAGCAGGGCCCCGAAGGCGTACATGCCGACCAGCAGGTCGAGGTCCTTCAGCAGCGTCAAGCCGGCGGCGATGAGCGCCGCCGCCCCGATGACGACGTAGGGCGTCGAGCGCGTCGGGTGCAGGCGGCCCAGCGCGCTGGGGATCTGCCGGTTGAGCGACAGCGAGTAGGCCAGGCGGGCCAGGCCGAGCATGGCCGAGTTCGCGGCGGCCACGAGCGTCAGGACGGCGGCGGCAGCGACGACGTACTTCGAGCCGTCCGCCAGCCACGTCTGGTCGAAGCTCGCGGTGATCGCCAGGACGGGAGCCTCGAGGTAGTGGCCGCCGAACGGCGACTGCCCGTCCACCGACGGCAGCGCGGTCACCGCCACGACGGCGATCCCCACGTAGACGACGGCCACCGAGACGGTCGCGGCGGAGATCAGCCGCCGCAGCCCTGCGCCCCGCACGTCGACCTCGCCCGCGACGCCCGCGGCCGACTCGAGGCCGGTGAACACGACGGTCGCGACCCCGAGCGCGAAGATCGTGTCCCCCCACGATGGGGAGTCGCCGATCTGGATGCCCGACGTGAGCACGTGCCCGTCGAAGAGCAGCGCGAGCCCGAGGACCACGAGCAGGACCTGGACGACGAGGTCGGCGACCACGAGGCCGGCCAGCCGCCGGACGCGCGCGCGGGAGAAGCCGCGCACCGTCCCGAGCCCCACGAACGCGATGATCGCCAGGGCCAGGACGCTCTCGGTGACCCCGCGGCCGAGCGGCGCCCAGAACGCGGCCAGGTAGTGCGTCGCCGACAGCGCGGTGACCGCCACCAGGATGATGTAGTCGAGGATGATCGCCCAGCCGGCGACGAACGACCACAGCTCGTCGAACGCGTACCGGGCGAACACCGTCGAGCCGCCGCGGTCCTGGTGCAGCGACGCGCCCTCGGTGTAGGTCATCGCCGCCAGCCCGAAGAAGACGGTGGCCACCAGGAAGACGACGGGCGTCATGCCCAGCGCGTGGTCGGCGACCACCCCCAGCGAGAAGTAGACCGCGCTGGCCAGCGTCACCCAGACGATCGAGAACAGCACCGCCGAGCCCAGGGTGCGGTCCATCGCGCCGTCGCCGGCGCCCACGCGCAGCCGCTCGCGCTCCACCGCTAGCCCCTCCGGCCGGCGACGTACAGGCGCCCCGCGCCGGCGAGCACGAACAGCGCCCCCATGACGACCCCGACGGCCAGCGCGCCGCCGCCGCGGACGAGCGTCGAGACGATCAGCGCGACGCCGATCAGCAGCATCAGCGCGGCCAGCAGGCGCGTCGATGCGGCATGGATCTGGCGGGGGGCGGGCACGCTCGCCGACAGCGTAGAGCCCGAGCCCGCGGGACCCGGCCACGCCGTGGGCGCGAGAGCGGCGCTGCCCGCGGCCGACGCGCCCGCCGGACGGGCCTACGCCGCCGCCGTGGGCGCGACGGCCGGATGGCCGTCCTGCGCGGGCGCCGGGTCGGACTGGATGATGACCCGGCAGGGCCGGTCGGCGAGCACCGTCTCGACGGTCTTGGGGAACAGCGCGCCGCCGCCGCCGCCGCGCTGGGCGAGCGGCAGGACGATCGCGCGGGCGCGCATCGCGCGGGCCTCCTCGACGATCGTGCGCCCCGCCTGCCCCGCGCGCACCTTCGTCCAGTGGCCGGTGACCCGGCGGCCGCCGATGAGCTTGGCCTGCTCGATGATCGCCTGCGCCGCCGCCTCCTGCTCGGGCAGCCGCGCCGCCAGCGGCGAGGAGGACGGGACGACGATCGTCACCAGGACGTGGATCCCCCGGCGCCGGCGCGCCGCGATCCGGACGGCGGTGGCCATCGCGCCCTCCGAGAACGCCTTGGACTCCAGCGCGACGAGGACCGACTCGTACTCCGCCTCGTGGTCGACCACGGGGCGCGGGATCGCGACCTTGGTCGTCGTCGTCAGGTCGAGGCCCTGGCGCCGGCGGTAGATCGGGTACACCACGCAGCCCAGCGCCAGCCAGCCCACGCCCGCGACGGCCACGTCGAGGTGCAGGAAGGTGACGACGATGAAGGCCAGCAGCGTCCCGAAGCCGCCGAAGACGGCGAACAGCGGGACGCTCGCGCCGCGGAAGCCCACGTTGCCGGGCCCGGTGTAGGGGCGCTCGAAGTCCGGCGCCTTGAAGCGCAGGCGGATCACCGACAGGTGCGCGATCGTGAACGACAGCATCGCCCCGAACGCGTACATGTTCCCGAGGAAGTCCGCCTTGCCCGGGATCATCGCCAGGCACGCGATGGCGCCGAACAGCAGGATGCCGATCCACGGCGTGCCGAACTTGGGGTGCAGCTGGCGCAGGCGGTCGGGCACCTGGCGGTGGATGCCCATCGAGTAGACCAGGCGCGAGACGCCGATGACGCCGGCGTTCGTCGCGATGAACAGGATCGTGGCGGCGAGCAGCCCGACGTAGATCTCCCCGGGCTGCTGGAACATGCCGAGGTGGATCTGCTTGACCACGCCGAGGATCGGGTCGCCCGCGAAGCCGCCCTGCTCCTCGGTCAGGCCGAGCAGCGTCTGGTACTTGCCGGTGTCCGGGTCGCGGACGACCGGCAGGGCGCTGAGCGCCACCACGGGCAGCAGGGCGTAGATCGCGAAGACGGCGATCACGACGCGGTTGATCGCGGCGGGGATCGTCTTGCGCTCGTCCTTGGCCTCCTCGGCCATGTTCGAGATCGTCTCGATGCCGGTGTAGGCGATCATGCCCACCGGGATCGCCAGGAAGAAGTCCTTCCAGCTCGGCGCCACCCCGAAGTGCACGTTGTTGACCAGCGTGTCGGGGCTGAAGACCAGCACGAGGCCGACGGCCACGAGCAGGAGCTGCGTCATGAAGTCGGTGACAGCGAGCGCGACGTTGACGCCGGCGGACTCCTTGACGCCGACGACGTTGACCGCGCTGAGCAGGACCACCACGGCGATGCCGACGAAGATGTCGGCGGGGCCGTGGCGCAGCGCCTCCAGCCCGAACACGCCGCCGAGGTAGTGCGGCACGAAGAACGCCGAGATGGCGATCGTGATCGTGTAGTTGAGCATCTGCGCCCAGGCGGCGAAGAACGACCAGAACTCGTTGAACGCGCGCCGGGCGAAGGAGCTCGAGCCGCCCGCCTCGGGGTACATCGACGTCGCCTCGGCGTACGTGGCGGCCGTCATGTAGAAGATGACGCCGGTGATGATGAACACCACCGGGGTGAGGCCGAGCGCGAAGCTCGCGACGAGCCCGAGCGCGTAGTAGATCGACGAGCCGACGTTGCCGTAGGCGGTCGCGAAGAGCGCGTTGACGCCGAGGACGCGCTGGAGTCCTTGCAGTCGCCGTTCGGCCATGCCGCGCGGGAGTGTAGGGCCGCCCCGGGCGCGGGCGGCCCGTCCCGGTCACACCACGTCGCGCCGGGCGTCGACCAGCCCGCCGGCCGCCACCAGCGCGGCCGACCAGCCGGCGAAGACCAGCAGCGCCAGGCCCCACGGGAGCAGGTCGCTGCCCGAGCCGCCGCCCAGCGCGGTCTGCGCCTGGCCGACGGTGTACTTCGAGGCCGTGTCGCTCAGCAGCACGAGGATCAGCGGCTCGATGAGGAAGACGTAGATCAGCAGGCCCACGACGGCCCCGACCTGGTTGCGCACGAGCGTCCCCACGCCGACGCCCAGCGCACTGGACAGGCCTGCGCTGAGCACGCCCCCCACGGCCAGGCGCGCGTAGTCGCCGCCGCCCAGGGACGGGCCGTCGGCGCCGGAGAGCAACGGGAGGCCGATGGCGAAGGTGAGGACGAGCATCGCGAGGCCGATGACCACGCCTGTCGCCGCGTAGGCCAGCGTGCGCGCGAGGACCAGCCGCGGGCGGCCGGGAGCCACGAGCAGGGCGGGGGCGAGCGTGCGGTGGCGGTACTCGCCCGTCGCGCCGACCGCGCCGAAGACCAGCAGGGGGATCGACAGCGGGCCGCCGAAGGCGAGCGCCGAGCGCTTGTCCTCGATGCTGTGCGGATCGCCGGCGAGGATCGAGACCAGCACGGAGGCCAGGACCAGCAGCAGCGCCGCGGCCGCGAAGCCGAACGCGGTGCGCGTCGAGCGCAGCTTGATCAGCTCGCCGCGCACCAGCGCGCTCATGCCGGGCGCTCCGGCTGCAGCAGGGCGTCGCCGTCGGAGG
>JAICJK010000091.1 GCA_025928415.1 Solirubrobacteraceae bacterium
CGGCGACCCCGGCGACCTCGAGCGGGCGATCCTGGCGCTGCGGGCCTGCGGGCGCCCGGCCCGCGACGCCCGCGGCCGCGACCTCGCGCGGGCGTTGCTGGGCCGCCGGCACCGCGACGGCTCGTGGGCCGGCCTGGTCAACCAGACCGCCTTCGGCATCTTCGCCCTGCGCAGCGCCGGCGCGGGCTCGCGCGACCGCGCCGTCCGCGCCGCGGGCGCCTTCGTCGCCCGCCAGCAGAACCGCGACGGCGGGTTCTCGTTCGCCCGGCGCGGCACCGCCAGCGGGATCGACGACACCGCCGGCGCCCTGCAGGCGCTCGTGGCCGCCGGCCGCGGGAGGACCCGGGCCGCGCGCCGCGCGCTGTCCTACCTCACCCGCCGGCAGCGCCCCGACGGCGGCTTCCCGCTCAACCCGGGCCGCGCCTCCAACGCGCAGAGCACGGCCTTCGCCGTGCAGGCCTTCGTCGCGGCCGGGCACAACCCGGACCGCGTCCGGCGCCGCGGCTCCCGGAGCGCCATGGCCTACCTGCGCTCGCTCGTCGGCGGCGACGGGAGCGTGCGCTACTCGCGCACCTCGGCGCAGACGCCGGTCTGGGTCACCGCCCAGGCCCTCACGGCCCTGTCGCGGCGCCCGTTCCCGGCCGCCGCGCACGCCGCCCGCTGAAAACCGGGTCGGAGATGACCGGGATCGTGATCCGTACGCCGCTTTGACTAGGATCCCGCCCCCTCATGCGCCTCGGAGTCCCGAAGGAGACCGTCCCAGGCGAGCGTCGCGTCGCGCTCGTCCCGGAGGTCGTCAAGAAGCTGACCGCCAAAGGCCTGGAGATCGTCGTCGAGCCCGGCGCCGGCGCGCAGGCGCTGATCCCGGACGCCCTGTACGCCGACGCCGGCGCGTCGCTGGGCGATCCGTGGTCGGCCGACGTCGTGGTGAAGGTCGCGCCGCCGAGCCCCGAGGAGGTCGACCGCCTCGGCGCGGGCAGCATCCTCGTCGGCTTCCTGGCCCCGCTGAGCGACGCCGCCGGGATCGCCCGCCTGCGCGACAAGCGGACGACGGCCTTCGCGATGGAGGCGATCCCCCGCATCTCGCGCGCGCAGGCGATGGACGCGCTGAGCTCGCAGTCCAACGTCTCGGGCTACAAGGCCGCGCTGCTCGGCGCCCAGCACTCCACGCGCTTCTACCCGATGCTCATGACCGCGGCCGGGACGATCAAGCCCGCGCGCGTGCTCGTCCTCGGCATCGGCGTCGCCGGCCTGCAGGCGCTGGCGACGGCCCGGCGCCTGGGCGCGCAGACCACCGGCTACGACGTGCGCCCGGAGACCGCCGAGCAGGTCGAGTCGCTCGGGTCCCAGTGGCTCGACCTCGGGATCGAGGCGGCCGGCGAGGGCGGCTACGCCCGCGAGCTGACCGAGGAGGAGCGCGCGCAGCAGCAGCAGGCGCTGACCGACGCGATCAAGTCCTTCGACGTGGTGATCACCACGGCGCTCGTGCCGGGGCGCCCGGCGCCGCGGCTGGTCACCGCCGAGGCGGTGGAGGGCATGAAGCCCGGGTCGGTGATCGTCGACCTCGCGGGGGAGACCGGCGGCAACTGCGAGCTGACCGAGCCGGGGCAGGTCGTGGTCAAGCACGACGTCACGATCGTCTCGCCGCTCAACCTCCCCGCGGACATGCCCGAGCACGCCAGCCAGCTCTACGCCCGCAACGTGCAGTCGCTCGTCGAGCTGATGCTGGACACGGAGACCGACCCGCCCACCCTCGCGCTCGACTTCGAGGACGAGATCATCGCCGGGGCCTGCGTGACGAGGGACGGCGAGATCGTCCACGAGCGGGCCCGGCAGACCGTGGAGGCCGCCGCCTGATGCTCGTCACCAACCTCTCGATCCTCGTGCTCGCCGGCTTCGTCGGCTACGCGGTGATCTCCAAGGTCCCCAACACGCTGCACACCCCGCTGATGTCCGGCACCAACGCGATCCACGGCATCGTGGTCCTCGGCGGCATCATCCTGCTGGCCGACGGCGCGGCGACGGGCTTCCTGAGCAAGCTGCTGCTGGTCATCGCGGTCGCCTTCGGGACGATCAACGTGGTCGGCGGGTTCCTGGTCACCGACCGCATGCTGGAGATGTTCAAGAGCAAGCCCAAGGAGCTCGTCGAGGCGGACGCGGAGGACGGCAAGTGAGCACGATCACCGCCTCGTTCCTGGTCGAGGCGAGCTTCCGTCGCGTCCTCTACATCGTCGCCTTCGCGCTGTTCATCTACGGGCTCAGCGGGCTGACCGGTCCCAAGACGGCGGTCCGGGGCAACCGGATCGCGGCGGTCGGGATGGCGATCGCGGTCATCGCGACGCTGCTCGTCGACCCGCTGAGCAACATCGGGCTGATCATCATCGGCGTAGCCATCGGCACGGCCGTCGGCATCCCCGCGGCGCGCCAGGTGAAGATGACCCAGATGCCGCAGATGGTGGCGCTGTTCAACGGCGTCGGCGGCGGGGCGGTCGCGCTGATCGCGTGGGTGGAGTTCCGCACCTCCGACGGCTTCGCGGAGCGCCCGACCTACGTGGCGATCTTCAGCGTGTTCGCCGCGATCGTCGGCTCGGTCTCCTTCTGGGGCTCGAACATCGCCTTCTCCAAGCTGCAGGAGCTCATCAGCGGCAAGCCGATGACCATCGGCCGGCTGCAGACGCCGCTGAACGCGCTGCTCGGCGCCGTGGCCGTCGCCTGCGGAGTGGCGATCGTCGCCGGCGCCAACCACGAGTGGCTGATGCTGCTGCTGCTGGTGACCGCCGCGGTGCTCGGCAACCTGCTCGTGCTGCCGATCGGCGGCGCGGACATGCCGGTCGTCATCAGCCTGCTCAACGCGTTCACCGGCCTGAGCGCGGCGGCGGCGGGCGTCGCGCTGAACAACACCGCGCTGATCGTCGCGGGCATGATCGTCGGGGCGTCGGGCACCCTGCTGACCCAGCAGATGGCGATCGCGATGAACCGCTCGATCACCAGCGTGGTCGCCGGCGGCTTCGGCGGGACGGTCGAGGCCGTGGCCGGCGCGAGCGCCGCGGGCGGCACCGTGCGGTCCACGAGCGCCGCGGACGTCGCGATCCAGATGGCCTACGCGCGCCAGGTCGTCGTCGTGCCCGGCTACGGCATGGCGGTCTCCCAGGCCCAGCACGCCGTCCGCGAGATGGCCAAGCTCCTGGAGTCCAAGGGGGTGGAGGTCAAGTACGCCATCCACCCGGTCGCCGGGCGCATGCCCGGGCACATGAACGTGCTGCTGGCCGAGGCCGACGTCCCCTACGACCAGCTCAAGGAGATGGACGACATCAACGGCGAGTTCAGCCGCACCGACGTCTCGCTGGTCATCGGCGCCAACGACGTCACCAACCCCGACGCGCGCAACAAGGCCGACAGCCCGATCTACGGCATGCCGATCCTCAACGTCGACGAGTCCGCCAGCGTGATCGTGCTCAAGCGCTCGATGAACTCGGGCTACGCGGGGATCGACAACCCGCTGTTCGTCAACCCCAAGACCGCGATGCTGTTCGGCGACGCCAAGGGCTCGGTCGGCGAGATCACCGAGGAGCTCAAGGCGCTGTAGGCCGGCCCGGGCTCAGGGCGCGTTCGTGCCCTCGCGCCCGTACGCGTCCTGCAGCCGCACGACGTCCTCGAGGTGCGGTGTGGAGACCTCCAGGACGTCGGAGTCCTCGAGCGCCTCGATCGTGTGGACCTCGCCCGGCAGGTTGCGCCAGCGGTGGCCGGGCGCGATCTCGGTCGCGACGAGGTCGTCGAGGCTCGAGCCCTTGAACAGCGTCATCCGCCCGCTGAGCAGGTAGCTCGTCTCGTCCTTGCGCTCGTGGTACTGCACCGACAGCTTGTGACCGGCGTCGACGTGGATGATCTTGCCGACGTAGTCCTCGGTCCACGCCCACCAGATCTCGTGGCCCCACGGCTTGTCGATCCGGACCGGCAGGTCTTCGGGCGCGATGTCCATGCCGCGCGGCATCCTACCCGCGCCGTAACTTCCCCGCCCGCGCCGGGTTGCCCCCGACGTACCCCTCCCGAGAAGGATCGCACCACCGCCCCATGCGCCTGCGCCACCCCGTCCTGCCCGTCCTGCTCGCCGCGGCGGCCGCCCTCCTGCCCGCGGCGGCGGCGCGCGCCGACTTCCTGCCCGCCGAGCCGATCGACGGCCCGAGCGCCGACCTCGTGGGGCAGCCGGCGATGGACCTCGCGCGCGACGGCTCGGGCGGCGTGGCCTACCTCAAGCTCGACGACGGCGTGCGCCACGTGTTCGTCTCGCGCCTCGCGGACGGCGCCTTCCAGCCGCCGGAGCGCATCGACGGGGGGCTGACCGGGGCGGCCGCCCAGCCGGCGCTCGCCGCGAGCGACGGCGGCCGGCTCGTGGTGGCCTGGGTCAGCGGCGGGCAGGTCTACGCCACCACCCGCGGTCCCGGCGCCGCGGGCTACGCGCCGCTGCAGCTCCTGGCCGCCTCGGGCTCCGACCCGTCGGCCGACATGTCGATCAACGGCGCGGCCTACGTGTCGTTCACCGCGGCGGGCACCTCGGCCGCCGACGTCCGGGTCGCCCGGATGCCGTCCAACGGCACCCAGCTCGCGGTGCTCCCCGACACGCTGGACATCGACCCCGCCCAGGACGCCGGGGTGGGCACGGGCCGCTCGCACGTCGCCATCTCCGCCGACGGCACCGGCATCGTGGTCTGGGGCGAGGGCGGCCACGTCTACGCCCGGCGCGTGTTCGGCGACCGGATCTCCGCCGCGCCGCAGGACCTCACGATCCCCGCGCTGCAGGGCGTCGCGGGCGGCGCCGCCGACCTGCCCGACGTCGACATCGAGGACGACTCGAGCTACGCCTGGGCCGTCTTCCGCCAGCTCTTCGCCGACGGCCGGATGCACGCGATCGCCCGGCGCCTGGTCGGCTCGCAGTTCGAGGACCCGGCGCAGGTGGACGCGATCGGTCTGCCGGGCACCGCCGACGTCACCGGCGTCGACGTCGCCCTCAGCGGCCGCGGCGAGGGCCTCGCGGGGACCGCGACCGGGTCCGGCGGCACGGCCGGCGCGATCGTCCACGACGACGTCTTCAGCCCCGCCGTCGTCCTCGACGCGGGCAATGCGCTGATGTCCCGCATGGCGGTCGGCATCGCCGAGAACAACGACGCCTACGCGGTCTCGATCGCCGGCAGCTCGGCGGCGGACGCCAGCGTGGAGGTCGTCCCCTACGACATCGACCGGGCCAAGCGCACGGCGCCGCCCCCCGGCGCGCCGGTGATGATCTCCAACCCGTCGCTGGGCCCCGTCGACCCGGCGGCCGGGCTGGGCTTCGGCGTCGACCGCGCCGGGGACGCGAGCGCCGCCTTCGTCCAGGGGACGGGCGGCTCCCGGACCCTGGTGGCCGGCGGCTTCGACCGCGCCCCCGGCTCGTTCAGGACCTACACCTCCTCCAAGCTGCGCAGGTACGCCCGCCCGCCGCTGAGCTGGCAGCCGTCGTTCGAGCTGTGGGGCGCCATCAGCTACGCCGTGGAGGTCGACGGCAAGCCGATCGGGACCACCACGGCCACCAAGCTCACGCCGCCCGTCGCGCTGGCGGACGGCACGCACCGCTGGCGGGTGACCGCCACCGACCGCCGCGGTCAGGTCACCGCGACCAAGACGCGCTACCTGCGCGTGGACGCCACGCCGCCCGCCTTGAGCGTGAAGGTCACCGGCAGCCGCAAGCGCGGCAAGCCGGTGAAGGTCACCGTCCGCGCGGCGGACGGCTCGCTGCGCCACCCGCGGGGCTCGGGCATCGCCCGTGTCCGCATCGACTTCGGCGACGGCACGAAGGTCAGCGACCGGCGCGCGACGCATCGCTACGGCCACTCCGGCGCGGTGACGCTGCGGGTGAGCGCGACCGACAAGGCGGGCAACGCCCGCACCGTCAAGCGCAGGCTGCACATCCGGCGATAGGAGCCGGTGGACGTCTTCCCGCCGCGTGAGAGCATGCGGGGCCGGCTCCCGCGCCGCCCGCGCTCGTAGCATGCGGGCATGAGGGAGGCCGCCTGAGCGTGGAGGTCCTCGGGCCGACCGGCGCCCACGCGACGCCGCGGGAGGTCGTCGAGGCGCTGGGGCTTCGCCATCCGGTGGGCGACCGGCCGCGCGTCGTCGCGGCGATGATCGCCTCGGTCGACGGCCGCGCGACCGTCGACGGCCGCTCGGTGGCGCTCGGCCACCCGGAGGATCGCGGGCTGCTGCGCGAGCTGCGCGCCGGCGCCGACGCCATCCTGGCCGGGGCGGCGACGCTGTGCGCCGAGCGCTACGCGAACCTGCTCGACCCCGGCCAGGTCGAGCACCGCCGGCACCTGGGCCTCCGCGAGCATCCCGTGCTGGCCACCGTGTCGCGCCGGGGGACGCTGCGCGCGGCCGACGTCCCGATCTTCTCCGAGCCCGGCGTGCCGATCGCCGTCTACACCGAGCGCGGCGCGGGTCTCGGCGACGCGGCGGCCGACGTCGGCGTGCACGCGCTCGGCGAGGGCGGCGTCACCCTGCGGCGCGTGCTGGCCTCGCTGCACCGCGACCACGGCGTCGACGGCGTCTCGTGCGAGGGCGGCCCCCGGCTGCTCACCCGCCTGATCGCCGAGGATTGCCTGGACGACCTGCTGCTGACCGTCTCGCCGCTGCTCGTCGCGGGGGAGGGCCCGACGGCCCTCGCCGGCCCCGCGCTGCCGCGCCCGGCGCGCCTGCGGCTGCGCGACCTGCACCGCGCCGGCGACCACCTGTTCCTGCACTACGCGGTGGACCGGTGAGTGCGCCGCTCGTGCTGGGAGGGGGCACGCTGTCGCCCGCTCCGGGGCGGCCGCTGCTGATGGGCATCGTCAACGCCAACCCCGACTCGTTCTCCGACGCCGTGCGGCTCGACGGGCTCGACGCCCAGGTCGCCCACGCACTGGCGCTCGTGGCCGACGGCGCGGACATCATCGACGTGGGCGGCGAGAGCGGCGTCACCTACACCGGCGCGACGCCCGCCGAGGTCGAGCTCGGGCGCGTCCTGCCGCTCGTCGAGCGTCTCGTGGCCGAGGGCGTGACGGTGTCCGTGGACACCTTCAAGCCCGAGGTGGCGGGTCCGGTGCTCGACGCGGGGGCGGCGATCCTCAACGACGTCAGCGGCCTGCGCGACCCCGCGCTCGCCGCGCACTGCGCGCGCACCGGTGCGGCGCTGGTCCTCATGCACACGCGCGCGGCGCCCAAGCAGGAGCACTTCGCCGCCTACGACGACGACGTCGCCGGCGACGTGCTCGCCTTCCTGCAGGAGCGCCGCGCCGTGGCCGAGCGCGCGGGCGTGCCGGCCGAGCGGCTGATCCTCGACCCCGGCCCCGACTTCGCCAAGACGCCCGCGGAGACGGTGGCCGTGCTGCGCGACCTGGGACGGCTGCGCGCGCTCGGTCTGCCGCTGCTGCTCGCCGTCTCGCGCAAGTACTTCCTGGGGGCCATCACGGGGCGCGCGCCGGACGAGCGGCTGGCCGGGACGCTCGCCGCGGTGGGCTGGGCGGCCGAGCAGGGCGCGGCGATCGTGCGGGTGCACGACGTGCGCGCCGCGGCGGACTTCCTCGCGGTCAGGGCGGTGCTCGACGGGCGCGCGGACGTCCCCGCGTTCGACCCCGAGGACGAGCGCCTGAAGTGGATTCGCCCTGGAAAGCGGTAGGATCCGCCGGGCAACCCCGTCGCCGGCCGCTGACATCAACGCGGCCGGAGGCCCACCGACGATCACCATCCCAGAGGAGCACCCCATGTCCGTACTGACCCGTTCCGCGCTGGAGGACAGCCCGCTGGCCGACCTCCACGCCATCGCGACGGAGATCGGCCTGCCCGGCTTCCGCCGCCTGCGCAAGGCCGACCTCGTCGACGCCATCCTCGGCGAGCAGGGCCCGGAGGAGGCCGACGGCGAGGCCGCCGGCGCCCCCG
>JAICJK010000637.1 GCA_025928415.1 Solirubrobacteraceae bacterium
GAAGGCCGTCGCCGCCGCCACCCAGCAGACCGCCGCCTGGGGCGCGCGGCCACGGGCCAGCGAGGCCTGGTTGAGCGTCGCGGCGGCCAGGTACATCCCCATGCCCAGCGAGACCAGCACGAGGCCGCCGCGCGGGCCGCGGCCGTCGAGGTCGCCGCCGGCCAGGCCGAGGGCGTCGAGGCGCCCTCGCGGGCCACCGAGGCGGCGCAGGCCGGGACCGCGTTCGCCGTCGCCGTCGCGCTGATCCAGCTCTCCGAGCAGACGCTGCTCAACGCGGCGGTGCTGCTGGTGCCCTCGGGGAAGACGGTCGCCATCGTGTTCAGCGCCTTCCTGATCACCCGCGCGCCGCTGCAGCTCTTCCAGGCGATCCAGACCTCGCTGCTGCCGCACCTCGCCGGCCTGGAGGCCACGGAGGGGCGCGAGGGCTTCGCGAAGGCGATCCGGATCACCGTGCTGACGATCGCCGCGTTCGCCGCCCTGGTCGCCGTCGGGCTGGCCGTCCTCGGGCCGTTCGCGATGGGCAAGCTGTTCGCCGTCGACAAGGACTACGCGGCCCTCGGCCTGGCGACGATCGCCGTGGGCATGGGCTTCCACCTCGCCGCCGGGACGTTCAACCAGGCCGCGCTGGCCCGCGGCCGCGCCGGCCTGGCGGCGGCGGCGTGGCTGACGAGCGCGGCCGCGTTCGTGGCCTGGATGGCCGCCGAGGTGGTCGCCGACGCGCTGACGCGCGCGGAGACCGGCTACGCCGGGGCCACGGCGCTGCTCTGCGGGCTGCTCTACGCGCTGTACCGCGCATGACGGGCGCCGCCGCGCCGCACGCCGGCCGCTGCTTCGGCGACGGCGACCCGCTCTACGAGGCCTACCACGACCACGAGTGGGGCGTGCCCGTCCGCGACGAGACGGGGCTGTTCGAGCGCCTGTGCCTGGAGGCCTTCCAGTCCGGCCTGGCCTGGATCACGATCCTGCGCAAGCGCGAGGCGTTCCGCGCCGCCTTCGCCGGCTTCGACCCCGACGCCGTCGCGCGCTTCGGGCCGCGCGACCGCGAGCGCCTGATGGCCGACGCCGGCATCGTGCGCAACCGGCTGAAGATCGAGGCGGCGATCGCCAACGCGCGGGCCACGGTCGCGCTGCGCGACGGCCCGCGCGACCTGCCCGCGCTCGTCTGGGCGCACGCTCCGCCGACGCCGGCGCCACCGCGCGAGCGCTGGGCCGATGTCCCGGCCGTCACGCCCGAGTCGGTCGCGCTGGCCAAGGCGCTGAAGGCGGCGGGCTTCCGCTTCGTGGGCCCGACGACGGCCTACGCGACGATGCAGGCCTGCGGGCTGGTCGACGACCACCTGGCGAGCTGCCCGGTGCGGGCGCTCCCATCAGAGCCCGCGGCGCAGCTCGACCAGCGGTAGGCCGAGCTCCGGGTTCGCCAGCGGGTCGCCGTGGTCGCGCCAGCCGTGGCGGCGGTAGAACGCGCGGGCGCGCGCCTGCCCCTCGGGCGTGTAGAGCCGCATGCGGGAGTAGCCCGCGCCGCGGGCCGCCTCCAGCGCCGCGTCGTGCAGGCGCGCGGCCAGGCCGGTCCCCCACTCCGCCCGGGTGACGAACAGCAGCCAGAAGTGCGCCAGGCCGTCCTCGGCGTGGTGGGGCAGGTAGCCCACGACGCCGAGCGCCGCGCCGTCGCGCTCGGCGA
>JAICJK010000002.1 GCA_025928415.1 Solirubrobacteraceae bacterium
CGGATGGGAGAGTCCGGCTGCCGTGGCACCGGATCATCGAGCATCGGAGACGACATGAGGCCGGGACGACGGCGGGGGGTTGCCGCGGTGGGGATCGGGACGGCCGCGGCGCTGGCGCTCGGGATCGCCGCCGGCCCGGCGCAGGCCGCGCCCGGCAAGCCCCGGCTGTACGAGGTGCCGGCCGTCACCCAGCCGACCTTCGCGCCGGACAGGTACGCCTTCGGCTGGTCGGAGGTGGCCTTCGATCCGGGGGCGACGGATCGGCACTACCTCCTGACCGCCATCGGGGGCAACCAGGTCGTCAGCACCTCGGTGCCCGCCTCCGGCAACACGAGCCAGGACGCCGGAGCCGTGCTGCAGCTGTCGTCGCCGTCGGGCTACACGTGGACGATCAAGCTGACGGCGGTCGAGGGCCTGGGGGGCGCGATCACCACCACCACGGCGGACGACGTCATCACCACCTTGGACCACGACGGTCCGGCGGTCCGCACGATCGGCCTCGCGAACGGCATCGCGTGGACGCGCCTGCCGTCGCTGCCGCTGAGCTTCGCGTCCGATCCCAACAGCGACGCCGCGAGCGGCCAGGTCGACGTCAACTCCGCGGGCTTCGAGTGCAACTTCGGTGCGGAGCCGGAGTGCCCGATCGCGGTGGACCCGAACTTCCCCGTCCAGTTCGGCCGGTACGTGGCGGCGACGCGCGATCTCCCGCCGGGGGACGGGATCAAGACGGTCTGGGTGCGCTTCCGCGACGGCGCGCGCTTCACGAAGGTCTCGCGCACCGCGCCGATCTTCGCGCCGCTGCCCGGCAACCCGGGCCCGGCGGTCTCCAAGACGATCGGCCTCGACACCACGCCGCCCGACGCCCTGCTGGCGAGCGCGACGGTGACCGGCACGGCGGGCCAGCCGGTCACGCTCGACGCGACGCCGAGCGTCGACGCGAGCTCGGGCGTGAGCCCCAACGCGTTCGTCTGGAGGTGGGGCGACGGCAGCGCCGACCAGACCGGCGCCGGGAAGCTGGCGCACACCTACCCCGGCCCAGGGGTCTACAACGGCCGCGTCATCGTCCATGACCAGGCGGGGACGGCCACCGATCCCGCCGACACCAACTTCACCAGCACGACGTTCACCGTGACGATCAACCCGGCCGCCGTCGGCGGCGGGGGGACGGGCACGGGAGGCGCGGGGACGGGAACGGGCACGGGCTCGGGGGGGACCGGCGCCCATGGGAGCACGACGACCCCGGGTGGCGGCGCATCAGGCGGCCAGGGTGCCGCCGGCGCCGCCACGCCGGGGTCGCCGAGCGACATCCCGTTCTCCGCCCTGTCGAAGACCCCGACGCCGGTGGCGAAGGGGCATGGGACGCTCGCGTCGGCGCGCGTCGTCGGGAAGGCGAAGGTCAAGCACCCGATCGGCGTGCGCCTCTCGCTGCGCCGGCGCGCGACCGTGAAGCTGAAGCTGCGCAACTCGCACGGGAAGACCGTCACCTCACGCTCGCTCAAGCACGCCGCGGGCCGCTTCACCGCGCACGTCCCGGGCCCGCGCAAGGCCGGGCGCTACAAGGTGGTCGCGACCGCGGGCAGCGCGAAGCTCTCGCTTCCCGTGAAGGTCGTCAAGGGCTGAGGCGGTGCACCTCCGCGCCCGCCGCGCCGGCTCGGCCGCGCTGCTCGCGGCCCTCGTCCTGGTCCTGGCGATCGCCGCCGCCCCGGCCCGCGCCGCGGACGTGGTCGTCGGCTTCGACGACGCCGCGGCCGTGCCGGGCCAGTCGGCCAACGAGATCTACCGCACGAACCCCGGCCTGGTCTTCGGCGCGATCGACGGCCCGCAGGGGGGCAGCCTCCCCGTGGGCCAGGCGTGCGGGGTTCGCGTGGACGCGCTGGCGGGCGCACCGTCGGCGCCCAACGTGGCGACGGTCCTGTGCAACAGGAGCAACGAGAGCGAGGCCAACACGCCGCCGCTGCTGATCGGCAAGCTGACGTCGGCCACCCGCACGCGCGTGTCGATGCGCGTCGGCGACACGGGCTCGGCCAGGCACGTCATGCAGCTCTCGGCCTACGACGGGGAAGGCCGCCTGGTCAACCAGTCGCAGCCCACGCCGATCCCGGCGGGCGGGACGGTGCTCACAGCGGCCGCGGGCCAGCCCGAGATCACCTACTTCGTCCTGGCCGAGGTCGCGAACGACGCGGACCCCGGGCTGTGGATCGACGACGTCACGTTCGACACCCCGGCCATCCCCGGCCGCCCGTCGTTCGGCATCGAGGCGACCGCGGGCAACCGGGCGATCGCGGCCAGGCAGGGGACGACCATCCCGCTCGACGTGAGCCTGTACCGCATCAACGGCTCGGACGGCAACGCGCGTTACGACGTCACCGGCCTGCCGCCCGGCGTCACGGCCGACGCGTCGCCGAGCGTCAACGGCCAGACGATCACGTTCCGCACGCGCTTCGACGCTCCAGCGACCGACAGCGTCGGCGTGACGGCGACGATCACCGCGACCCCGGCCGACGCCGGCGCCGGGACCGTCGTGCAGCGGCTGACGGTCACGGTCCGCGTGACGCCGGCGATCTCCCTCGTCCGGGCCGGCTCAGGCGACCTCTCCGTCCCGGACTGCTCGCCGATCCAGCTCGTCTACGACGTCGCCGCCGATGCCGGTCCGGCGACGTGGGCGGTGAGCTCGCTGAGCTCGCTGGACGTGACGATCGACGGCCGGCACGTCGCGACCAACGGGGTCGCCGTCACGCCCCCGGTGACCGCCACCGGCCGGGGGACGGCGACGCTCCAGATCACGCCGACGTCGCCGCTGACCGCCAACACGCTGGTCGCGATCACGCTCCTCGGGGGGACCTCCGACGCCGCGACCGGCGGTGGCCGCTATCGCTCCGACCTGAGCCTGCCGGCGCACCCGCACGCGCCGCTGACGGCGTCGGCCACGTCGGTCCAGACGCCCCGGGAGCTCCGCCCGGGGACGACGATCCGCCTGAGCGGCGACCACCTCTGCACGACCGCGACGAGCAAGGTGCGCTTCGGCAACGACCTGGCGCTCGCGCCGATCACGTCGTCCGACGCCGGCTCGGTGACCGCGGAGGTGCCGCGCCTGGCCACCTCCGGCACCGTGCAGCTCGTCCCCGACGCGAGCGTGGACAGCGCCGGCAAGCTCAGCCCGGTGCGCATCGACGGCCCGTCGCTCACCGTCGACGACTACCGCGACGCGGCCGGCTTCGCGTTCACCAACTACACGCCGTCGCTGACGCTCGACCAGATGACCGCGGCCTACGGCAAGAACCAGGTCTACGTCACGGTCAACGCCTGCCACGCGATCACGCTGGGCCTCCTCAACTGCCGCGTGAGGACGCCGTTCCCCGACCCGTGGGCGCTCACCGTGCTCGAGATCGCCAACCGGACGATGGGCGGCTCGTCGGGCGGCGCGTGCTTCGGCATCTCGCGCACGAGCCAGCTGATCCTGCGCGGGCGCCTGGCGCGGACCGGGTTCGGCAACGACGCCGCGGCCAACGCGTTCGAGCTGGGCATGCCCGGCGGCGCCGGCGGCCGGCTGCAGGAGACGATCAACGCCAACCACCTGCAGCAGCTCTCGGCCGACTACCTCGAGTACTACGCCGACAAGACCATCAGCAACGTCGCCAACCAGACGAACTGGCAGCGGCTGCGCGCGGACGTCGAGAACCGCCTGCGCCACGGCGACGACCCGCTGCTCTCGCTGCGCGACGGCGGCTCGGTGACCAGGCTGCACGTCGTCGTCGGCTACGACGTCGAGAGCGACCCGTCCGTCCCCGGCGCCTACTGGATCGACGTCTACGACTCCAACAAGCCGTTCTCGACGCCCGCCACGGCCTACAAGAAGGGCAACACCTACGACGAGCTCGCGGCCGACGGCCAGGACCACCAGACGCTGACCTCCGCCAGCCGCATCCACGTGCTGCCGGACAACTCGTGGTCGATGCCGAGCTCGGCCTACGGCGGCCGGACGGTGCAGAACATCGTCGTCGGCGGCCTCGACAACCCGCCCGCGCACCCGCAGCTCATCAGCGCGGCGGGCGCGCTCAAGCAGGGGTTCAAGATCCTCTTCGGCTGGGCGGCCAACGGCATCCTCAACGCGCGCGCGTCGACCGCGGCCGCGGGCAGCGAGGACGCACCGTCGACCGTCACCCAGGTCACCTCGGGCAAGCGCAGGCTGTACAGCGCGCCCGGCGTGATCAACACGGATCCCGCGACCGCGCTGCGCGCCACGCCATGGGCGCCCGCGACGGACATCGGCGACCCGATCAGCGACGACTACCTGCTGGCCGCCGGGCCCGGCGCGAGCTACTCGGTGGCGCTGCGCGGGGACCGCGACGCCCGGCAGACGCGGACGCTGGTCGGCGACGACATGGTCGCCACGGTCAAGACGCAGGCCAAGGAAGGCGTCACCGACAAGCTCGACGTCGCCGGGCGCTCCGACCGGATCGGCTTCGCGCCCGGCCGCGGCTCCTCGCCGCTCGACGTCCAGATGATGGTCCGCGCCGGCGACGGGTCGACGCGCACCGTCGAGGCGCAGACCACGACGCCCGCGAAGGGCAGCGACGCCGTCTCGCTGGACCGCGCGGGCGCCGTCCACCTCGACCACACCGGCCCGGCGGCGACGGTCAAGCTCACGCTGTCGGGCGCGGGGAGGGCGAGCCTGCCGCAGGCCGCCACCGCGAAGGTGCGGGTCGGGCGCAACGCCCGGGCGACGCTGAAGCCGGCGTCGTGGAAGCGGCTGGCGAAGGGGCGGCTCGTGGTGCGGTCCAAGGGCCGCACGTCGCGGGTGGCGCTCCACGCGACGCGCGCGAAGGGCGCGAAGCTCGCGCGGCTGACGATCGCTCAGGGCAAGCGCCGCGTCGCGCACGCGAAGGTCACGGTGCCCTCCTCGGTCACCGCGGGGACCGCGACCGTCACCTACGTCCTGCGCCGCGGGCGCCGGGTCGTCGCCTCGTCCTCGGCGCCGGCCGGCGGGAAGGGGACGCGGACGCTGAGCTGGTCGCTGCCGGCCAAGGCGCGGCGCGGCGACCGGCTGGTCGCGGTCGTCACGACGGTGGTCGCCAAGGGCTCGATCTTCAGCACCGCGGTGTCCCGGCGGGAGGCCAGGCTGCGGCGCTGAGCGCTCGGCGGCGGCTCCCGGCATTGTGCGGTTGGCGCGGCGCCGCTAGCGTGCCGCCATCCGACCGGATTCCCGGGAGATCCGCGAACGCCAGGACGAGCTCGCCCGGCTCGGGCGGGTCGTCGCGGCCGCGGCCGCCGGCGCGGGCCGGACGGCGCTGGTGGAGGGCCCGCCGGGCGCCGGCAAGAGCACGCTGGTCGCCGCCGCCGTGGGGCGCGCGCGCGAGGAGGGCCTGCGGGTCCTGACCTGCGCGGGCGGCGAGCTCGAGCGCGGCTTCGCGTTCGGCGCGGTCCGCCAGCTCGTCGAGCCGGTGCTCGCGGCGGCCGCGGAGGACGAGCGCGCGGCGCTCCTGGCCGGTGCGGCGGCGCCGGTCGCCACGCTCGCGCGCCGGGGCGACGGCGGCGCCGACGACGACGCGCTCGGCCCCGGGCACGCGCTGCTCGACGCGATCTTCTGGTTCGTCGCGGGGCTGGCCGAGCGGCAGCCGCTGCTGCTCGCGGTCGACGACCTGCACTGGGTCGACGACGCCTCGCTGCGCGCGCTGGACTACCTCGCCCGGCGCGTGGCGGAGCTGCCCGTCGCGCTGGTCGCCGCGCTGCGGCCGGCCGAGCCGGGCGCCTCGGCGCCGCTGCTCGACGCGCTGCGGCAGTTGCCCGGGGCCGAGCGGGTCCTGCTCCGCGCGCTGAGCGGGGACGCCGTCGGGGCGATCGTGCGCGAGCAGCTCCCGGGCGCCGGGGCCGACCTGTGCGGCGCGTACTTCGAGGCCAGCGCGGGCAACCCGCTCTACCTCCGCGAGCTGCTGCTCACCACCGCGGGCACCGCTTCGCGGGACCCGGACGTGGTGCGCGCGGCGGCGGTCCCGACGCTCGGGGAGCGCATCGCGCGCCGGGTCGCGGCGGTCGCCCCCGAGGCGCCCGCGGTGGCCGGGGCGCTGGCGGTCCTCGGCGACGGCGTACGGCTCGAGGCGGTCGCGGCGACCGCCGGCGTCGATGCCGCCACCGCGGCCCGCGTCGCGCACGAGCTCGTGCGGATCGACGTGCTCGCCGCCGACGACCCGGTGGCCTTCGCGCATCCCGTCGTCCGCCACTCGCTCTACGCCGGGCTGACGCGGACGCAGCGCGACGACGCCCATCGGCGCGCGGCCGAGGTCCTGCATGCAGCTCGTGCGCCGCTCGACGCGGTCGCCGTCCACCTGGAGGCGCTGCCGCCCGCCGGCGCCGCGACCGTCGCCGAGGGCCTGCGGGCGGCGGCGCTCGACGCGCTGGCACGCGGGGCGCCGGAGACGGCCGCGCGGCGACTGCGGCGGGCCCTCGACGAGCAGGCGCCGAGCCCGGATCGTGCCATGCTCCTGCTCGACCTCGGCCGGGCCCAGCACACCGCGGGGGACCTCGGCGCCGTCGAGCAGCTCGCCGCGGCGCGGGCGCTGGCCACGGACCCCGACGTGCACGTCCGGGCCACGGTCGCGCTCGCGGATCTGCTGGCCCAGGTCGGGGAGTGGACCCAGGCGAGCGCCGTGCTCGAGGAGAGCGGGGCGCGCACGGACCTGGTCGGGGAGCTCCGGCTCGAGCTCGAGGCGGTGGCCGCAGCGGTGATGGTCAACGACGCCCGGCTGGTCGCCGGCTACGCCGCCGCGCGCTCGCGCCTGGTGGCGCTCACCGAGCACGACGCATGGCCCGCCCATGCCCTCGCCGCGCAGCTCGCGATGGCCGACGCCTACCGCTGCGAGCCGCCCGACGTCGTCATCCCACTCGTCGAGCGCGCCTTCGAGGGCGGGCGCCTGCTGGCGGAGCGGGGGGCCGGAGCGTGGGCGGCGCCGATCGCCGTCTTCCCGCTGATCGTCCTCGATCGCTACGAGCCCGCGCTCGCGGCGATCGCGCAGGTCGCCGACGCGGCGCGCCGTTCCGCCTCGTCCCGGGGCACGCTCACCGCGATCGGCTGCAGCGGCTGGGTCCACGCGCGCCGCGGCGATCTGCGGGCCGCCGAGGCGGACCTCCACATCGCCTTCGACCTCGCGGTCCGCAGCGGGATGGCGATGTGGTTCACGTCGATGGCCAACCTCTTCGTCGAGGTGATCGCCGAGCGCTCCGGCCTCGAGGCGATGGCCGCGACCATCGAGGACTTCGACATCCCGCCCGAGTACGAGGGCACCGTGAGCGCGGGCTACCTGCACGACGCGCGCGGCCGCCTCGCGCTGGCGCGCGGCGAGCGGGCGACCGCCGAGCGCGAGCTGCGCGCGTGCGCCGCCTCCTTCGGGCCGACGGAGATCGGCCCGACGTTCTCGCCGTGGCGCTCGAGCCTCGCGCTCTCGCTCCCGGACGGGCAGCGCGAGGAGGCGTTCGCGCTCGTCGACCAGGAGCTCGCGCTGGCGCGGCGCAGCGGCCTGCCGCGGCCGACCGGGATCGCGCTGCGCGCCGCGGGCCTGCTCGAGGGCGGCGAGGCGGGGATCGGGCTGCTGCGCAGGGCGGTCGAGGAGCTCGAGCGCAGCGAGGCGCGCCTGCAGCTCGCGTACGCCCGCCTCGCGCTCGGCGCGGCGCTGCGGCGGGCCAACAAGCGCACCGCCGCCCGCGCCGAGCTGACCGCGGCACTGACGCTCGCTCAGCGCTGTGGCGCCGACCGCTTGGCCGAGCGCGCCTTCGACGAGCTGCAGGCCGCGGGCGCGCGGCCCCGCCGCCGGGCGACGACCGGGCCGGCCGCGCTGACCGCCCGCGAGCTCCGCGTGGCGCAGCTCGCGGCCCGTGGCCACTCCAACGCGCGCATCGCGCAGGAGCTGTTCGTGTCCGCCAAGACCGTCGAGACCCACCTGTCCCACGTCTACGCCAAGCTCGACCTCGGCGGCCAGGGCGCCCGCCGTGCGCTGGCAAACGCTCTGGCCGGCGGGGCGCGTGTACATTCAGAGGACGTGAGCTTCGAGGCGACCGCGGCTGGCTGATGGGGATGGGGTCTGTGCCGTATGAGGCAGGCTTCCGCGTCAGCGTGTCGCAGGACGAGGGCCGGCAGCTGGTCACGGCCCTCGGGGAGCTCGACCTGGCGAGCGCCGACGCGTTCGGCGCCCTGCTCCGCGAGCATCTCGCCGAGGGGCCGGTGCTGCTCGACCTCAGCGCGCTGGCGTTCATGGACTCTTCCGGCGTCCGCGAGCTCGACGCGGTGCTCGGCGACGCCGACCGCGCGGGCTGGACCCTGGCGGTCCGGCCGGAGCTCCACGAGAACGTGCGGCAGATCCTGCGGATGACGGGCCTGATCGACCACCTTCCCCTCGCCCCCGCCGACGGGGCACAGGAGCGTTGAGCGCGGTCGCCCGCAACAACGTGGTCGTGGACGGCCGCCCGGACGGCCGCCCGATGATCTTCGCGCACGGCTTCGGCTGCGACCAGAACATGTGGCGCCACGTCTGGCCCGCCTTCGCCGGCGACCACCGCGTCGTCCTGTTCGACCACGTCGGCGCCGGCGGCTCCGATGCGTCGGCCTACGACCGGGAGCGCTACGGCTCGCTGCACGGCTACGCGGACGACGTCCTCGAGATCTGCCGCGAGCTCGACCTGCACGACGTCGTCTTCGTCGGGCACTCGGTGAGCGCGATGGTGGGCGTCCTGGCCGCGGCCGCCGAGCCCGAGCGGTTCGCGCGGCTGGTGCTCGTCGGGCCCTCGCCGCGGTACATCGACGACGCGGGCTACACCGGCGGCTTCAGCCGCGAGGACGTCGAGGGCCTGCTCGCCGCCCTGGACAGCAACTACCTCGGCTGGTCCAGTCAGATGGCGCCGGCGATCATGGGCAACGGCGACCGGCCGGACCTCGGCGAGGAGCTGACGAACAGCTTCTGCCGCGCCGACCCGGAGATCGCCGCGCAGTTCGCGCGCGTGACGTTCCTCTCCGACAACCGCGCGGACCTCTCGCGGGTGCGCACCCCGAGCCTCGTCCTGCAGTGCTCCGACGACATCATCGCGCCGGAGCCCGTGGGCGCGTACGTGGCCCGCCACCTGCCCGAGAGCACGCTGGTCCACCTGGAGGCCACCGGTCACTGCCCGAACCTCAGCGCGCCGGAGGAGACCGTGGCCGCCATCAGGGCCTTCCTCGCGGCGTGACCGACGACGCCGGGCTCCTGGAGGAGACGGCCGAGGACCTGTTCGAGGACGCGCCCTGCGGCTACCTGACCACGCGGCTCGACGGCACGATCGTGCGGGTCAACCGCACGTTCGAGACCTGGACGGGGCTGCGCCGCGTGGAGCTGCTCGGGCGACGGCGCTTCCAGGACCTGCTGGCGCCGGGCGGCCGCATCTACCACGAGACCCACTACGCGCCGCTGCTGCGGATGCAGGGCTCGGTGCGCGAGATCGCCCTGGAGCTGGTGCGCGCGGACGGGTCGCGCCTCGCGGCGCTCGTGAACTCGACGCTCGTCACGGACGCGTCGGGGCGGCCACGGGTCATCAAGACGACCGTCTTCGACGCCACCGACCGGCGTGGCTACGAGCAGGAGCTGCTGCGGGCGCGGCGGCGCGAGCAGGAGATCGCACAGCACCTGCAGCGCAGCCTGCTGTCCGGCGACCTTCCCGCCACCGACGGCCTCGAGGTGGCGGTGGCCTACCGGCCCGCGGTCGCGGGCATCGAGGTCGGCGGCGACTGGTATGACGCCTTCTGGCTCGACGACGGGGAGTCCGTCGGTTTCGTGGTCGGCGACGTCGTGGGGCGCGGCCTGGAGGCCGCGGCGACGATGGGGCAGCTCCGCAGCGCGCTGCGGGCGCTGGCCTCGACCGGCCTGCAGCCCGGTCCGCTGCTCGATGCGCTCGACGGCTACGCCCGCCGGCACGGCGTGGGCCAGATGACGACGCTGGCCTACGCGGAGCTCCGCCTCCGGACGCGGCGCCTGCGCCTCGCCTGCGCGGGCCACCCGCCGCCGGTGCTCGTGGCACCGGGCGCGCGGCCCGAGCTGCTGGGGGAAGGCCGCTCGCTGCCGCTGGACGCGCATGCGGTGCGCAGCGCGCGCGCCGAGGCGACGCTGACCCTGCCGGCCGGCGCGGGCGTCCTGCTCTACACCGACGGCCTGATCGAGCGGCGCGGCCGGTCGCTGTCGGACGGTCTCGACCGGCTGCTGGCCGAGGTGGCCTCCCAGGACGACCAGGCGCCGGCGGCGCTGGCGCCGGCGGTGGTGCACGCGCTGCACGACCCCGGGCACGCCGACGACGTCTGCCTGCTCGCCGTGCGGATCCGCTAGCCGCGCGGCGCCTCACGGACGCGCACGCGCGCGCCGGTCCTCGGGATCGCGCGGTGGCTTGCCCGCGCTGGGAGGATGGGTCGCATGACCTTCATCGAGACGGTGGACCCGGCTGACGCGCAGGGGCCGGTGGCCGGGCTCTACGAGGCCGACCGCGCGGCGTTCGGCCGTCTGCCGAACTTCACCCGGGCGTTCTCGCTGCGGCCCGGGGTCTACGCCGCCTGGCGGCAGCTCAACGGCGCGATCAAGGCCGACATGGACCTGCGCCGCTACGAACTGGCGACGGTCGCCGCGGCCCGCCGCCTGCGGTCCAGCTACTGCGCGCTGGCCCACGGATCGATCCTCGCCGACCGGTTCCTGGGGCCGGACGCGGTGCGCGCCGTCGTCGCCGACCACCGGGAGGCGGGCCTGGACGCCGTCGACGTCGCCGTGATGGACCTCGCCGAGAAGGTCGCCGAGGACGCGACCACGGTCGGCGAGGCCGACCTCGAGGGCCTGCGGTCCCTGGGCCTGGCCGACGACGAGATCCTCGACGTCGTGCTCGCGGCCGCGGCCCGCTGCTTCTTCAGCAAGGTGCTCGACGGGCTCGGCGTCCGCCCCGACAAGGAGTACGGGGCCCTCGAGCCGGCCCTGCGCGATGCGCTTACCGTCGGCCGCCCGATCGCCGGCGACTGACTCCACGGTGGCGCGGCGCCGCCCCTCAGTGCAGCAGCGCGACAGGCTGCTCGGCGCTCTCGCCGGCGGGCTCGTCGGGGTCGTCCACGGGCTCGGGCTTGTCCTTGGGCAACAGCAGGATCGCCACGACGAAGGCGACGACGACGAGCGCCAGCGCCCACCAGAAGGTCGCGCCGAACGCGGCGGCCATCGCCGGCGCCAGCCGCTCCCGGACGCCGGGCGGCAGGGTGGTGCCGATGCCGCCGCCCCCGCCGGTGCCGCTCCCGCTCAGGCGGCTCGTGAGCTGGTGGGCGAGCAGGACGCTGAGCACGGCGGTCCCGATCGACGCCCCGACCTGCTGGTTGATGTTCAGCGTCGTGCTGGCCTTGGCGACCGCCGCCCGGCGCAGGGTCTGCATCGCGCCGGAGAACGTCGGCATCATCGTCGCGCCCATGCCCAGCCCGAGCACGAAGAGCGTCGCGCCGAACAGCCAGTAGGACGTGCCGGCGCCGAGCTGGGTCAGGCCGAGGAAGGCCACGCCGACGATCGCCAGGCCCACGGGGACGATCCGCCCGATGCCGGTCCGGTCGGTCAGCTTGCCCGCGATCGGCATCGCCACCATCGCCCCGAGCCCCTGTGGGGCGAGCAGCAGGCCGGTGTCCATCGCGGACTCCCCGCGCACGGTCTGCAGGTACAGCGGGAGCAGCAGCATGCCGCCGAACACCGCGACGATGACCAGCACGAGCGTGCCCGAGGCGGCGGCGAAGGTCCGGTTGGCGAACAGGCGCAGGTCGATCAGCGCGTCCGGCGTCCGCAGCGCGTGGCGGACGAAGAGGGCGAGCAGGCACAGGCCGGCCAGCGCGGGGCCGAACACGCGCGGCGACCCGAAGCCGCCGGCCGCGTTGGTCTCGGCCAGGCCGTAGATCAGCGCGGCCAGGCCGGGGGAAAGCAGCGCGAGGCCCAGCCAGTCCAGGCGGTGCTGCGGCTGCGGGACGTCGCGCGGCAGGATCCGCGTGGACAGCAGCAGCGCGACCGCGCCGATCGGGACGTTGATGAAGAAGATCCAGCGCCACGAGAACGAGTCCACGAGGTAGCCGCCGAGGATCGGGCCGACGATGGGACCGAGCAGCATCGGCACGCCGATGATCGCCATCACGCGGCCGACGCGGGACGGGCCGGCGGCCCGGGTGAGGATCGTCATGCCCGCCGGCATCAGCATCCCGCCGCCGAGGCCCTGCAGCACGCGGAAGCCGATCAGCGAGTCGGCGCTCCAGGCCAGCCCGGACATGATCGAGCCGAGCAGGAACAGGCTGATCGACATCAGGTACAGGCGCTTGGTGCCGAAGCGGTCGGCGGCCCAGCCGGTGAGCGGGATGACCGTGGCGAGCGCCAGGGTGTAGCCGGTCGCGACCCACTGGATCGTCGACAGCGAGGTGTCGAAGTCGCGGGCGAGGGTGTTGATCGCGACGTTGACGACCGTGGTGTCGAGGATCGACATCACCGCGCCGACCACGACGACCGAGGCCACCATCAGCAGCGCGCGGTCGAGCTTGCCGGGGTCGTCGGCGGGCAGGGACGGCGGTGCGGCGGGGGCGGACATGCGCTCGTGCCACCTTAGCGGAGAGACTGTCTCCGCTACGCCCGGCCGCCCGGAGCGCGCCGCGGCCGGGGGCGGACGAGGTCGTGGCTGTCCTGCACGAGGTCGCGGACGAGGTCGTCGCCCGCGTCGCGGCCGAGCGTGATCGTGATCCAGTGGCGCTTGTTCAGGTGGTAGCCGGGCACGATCGAGGCGTAGGACGCGCGCAGCGACTCGCCCAGCTCGGGGTCGCACTTGACGCTGACGGTCAGCGGCTGCGCCGACAGCCGCGACAGCGCGAACACCTTGCGCGCCACCTTGAACACCGACAGCCCGGGGGCGAACGGGAACTCCTCGGCCGCGCCGGGCAGCGACAGGCACCACGCGCGGAGCTCGTCGCCGGTCACGCCGCCGGTCAGCTCAGGTCGAGCACCGTCTGCGGCGGCTCGATCGTGCGGTCGTCGCCGTAGGGAACGATCGCCGTGCCGACCGCGAAGAACTCGATCACGTGGCTGCCCCAGCCGTGGTTGCCCTCGTGGAGCTGCACGCCGACGATGCCCTCGGCCTGCACGGCCTCCGCCTCGGCCTGCATGCGCTCCATCGCCAGCTCGCGCGCGTCGTAGAGCGCCTGGGTGAAGTTCGGGAGCTCGACGTTCTGCCCCGCCTGGCGCATGGACTGGAACATCCCGCGGTGGGCGACGTGGTAGACGCAGGAGCCCATCACCATCCCGACCGGGCGGTGGCCCGACCGCAGCAGGGTCCAGAAGTCCTGGCCGGACAGGTCCGAGGTGAACGGGCGGCCGTTCGGCGCGCGGTGCAGCTCGCCCTCGCGGTGGCGGATCGCGGTCCCGATGGCCAGGAACTCGGCCATGTGCTCGCCCCAGTCGTAGCGCCCGACCTCCAGCCGGACCCCGACCACGCCGTCGGCCCCGAGCTGGTCGGCCTCCTCCTCCATGCGCGTCATCGCGAGCTCCCGCGCGCCGTACATCGCCTCGCTGAGCACCGTCATCTCCTGCGAGCGCTTCCAGTTGGACTGCTGGAAGCCGATGTGGAAGATCGACGACCCCACCACCAGGCCCAGCGGGTCGAAGCCCGCCTCCTTGACGAGCAGGAACTCCGCGACGGAGAGGTCGGAGGTGAACAGGCCGCGGCGGTTCTGCTCCAGGCGCTCGCGGCCCGCCTCGGGGACGCCCTCGAGGGAGGTCGGGTCATAGCTCATCGGGTGAGTGCTCCTTGTCGGACGATGACACGGGGGTCCAGCGGCGCGCCGGCGCCGTGGCGCGCGATCGCGGTGCCCACCACGTGGGCGGTGACGATGAGGTCCTCGTGGCGGCGGCTGCCCGCGCTCTCCCACTCGCGGACCTGGATGCCGACGTCGACCTGCGTGCCGACGACGCCCTCGGCGCCGAGGGCCTGCGCGGCGGACGTCGCCCGGCCGAGCGCGTTCTCGCGGGCGCTGTAGACGCCCTGGGTGAAGTCGGCGAGCTCCTGGTTGGCGGTCCCCCGCTGCCAGCCGGTCGTGAGCTGCTGGGTCATCGCGCCGGCCGAGACGTAGACCACGGACGTCGCCGCGACGACCCCGGCGGGTCCGTAGCCCGCGTTGCGCAGGAGGGTGAAGTCCGGCGCGGAGAGGTCGCTGAGGCGCGGCGCGGCGCGCATCTGGGGCGTGCCGTCCGGCAGGCGCACGGCCGTCCCGTTGACGACGACCTCCACGGCGCCGTCCACGAACGCGTGCTCGCGCCGCTCGAAGCTGACGTCGACGACCGCGTCGGCCTGCGCGGCGCGCGCCTCCTCGGCCAGGCGTCGCAGCGCGCGGGAGCGGGCCTGGTTCCAGGCCTCGGTGAGCTGGGTCAGCTCCACGATGCGCCCGCCGCTCGACCACGAGCCCCATGGGAACGCCTGCCAGCCCACCTGGTAGACGGAGGACCCCATGACCTGGCAGATGGGCTGCACGCGCTGCAGGCGCGTCAGCGCGAAGTCGGCGACCGACAGCCCGGAGGTGAAGAAGCCGTCCGTGCGGCCGGCGAGCTCGGCGATGCGGGCCTCGGCGGCGAGCGGGACGCCCCCGCGCCCGACGCGCTCGACGTCCTGCTCGCGGCGGCGCTCGGCGGCCGCGGCCGCGCCGTCGTCCTCGCCGGGGGACCCGTCCGCGCCGCGCCCGCGCCCGAAGAGCCCCACGGTCAGCCCACGAGCCTCTGCACCGCGACGCGGGCCTGCTCGCTGGTCTGCGCCGCCTCGCGCAGCTCGGCGGTCAGCGCGCGCGCCCAGGCGCCGAAATCGAGCTGCTCGCGCTTGATCACGACGCCGCGCACCTCCTGCTCGCGGGTGGCCTCGACGCGGCTGCCGTCGACGCGCAGCGCCCAGCACGACCCGCCGAGGCGCACCTCGACCGCCGCGACCGCCTTGTCCTTGGAGAACAACCGCCGGGCGCGGCGCTCGACGCGCGTCTGCTGCGGCAGCGCGCCCTCGAGCTTGGCGGCGAGGACCTCGACGTCGCGGGCCAGCTCGGAGCCGTCGGCCCGCAGATCGGCCGCGTCGAGATCGAACGCATCGGGACCGTCCATCGTGCCGCGAGCCTAGCGCGGCGCCCGCCGCCGCCCGCGTGGTCGCGCCGCTTGAGAGAGCGGTGCTCAGTCGCGCAGCACGCGCACCGCGCCGGTGCCGCCGTCCACGTGGACCAGCGCGCCGTCGGGCACCGCCTGCGTGGCCACCGCCGCGCCGACGACCGCCGGCAGGCCGTACTCGCGCGCGACGACGGCGGCGTGGCAGAGGATGCCGCCGGTGTCGGTGACCAGGCCGGCGAGCGACGGGAACAGCGGCGTCCAGGCCGGCGTGGTCGTCGTGCACACGAGGATCTCGCCGGCCGAGACGCGGGCGAAGTCCTCCGGCCCGCGCACGACGCGGGCGACCGCGGTCGCCTCGCCGGACGAGGCGCCGGTCCCGGCGATCAGCTCGCCGTCGCGGCCGGCGCTGCCGGCGCTGCCGTAGAACTTGGCGACCATCGCCGGGACCTCGGCGTCGTGCGCGGGGGGCGGGCCGAGGAACGGCTCGGGTCGCCGGCGGCGGGCCTCGGCGCGCTCGCCGGCGCGGCGCGCGACCAGGTCCTGCAGCCCCGCGCCCCAGCCGGCGGCGACCGCGGCGCCGAGCTCCTCGCGGGTCAGGTGGAAGACGTCCTCGCGGCCGTCGATCCGGCCCTCGGCGACGAGCCGCGCGCCGAAGCCCAGCAGCGCCTCGCGCGTCGCCGCCAGGCCCGGGTAGTCGATGTGGTAGGCGTGGGTCTCCTCGAGCTCGACCGCCGCGCTGACCTGCGACAGCAGGGCGCCGAAGGACTCGCGCTCGGCGGTGCCGTCGATCCGGCTCAGGACCTCGGCCTCGAGCCGCTCGCGCTCGCCGACGCGCCGCGCGCGCTCGGCCGGCAGGTCGCGCGGGTGCTCGAGGAACAGCCGGACGCTCTCCAGGACCAGGTGCGGCTGGTCGGCCTGGCGCGGCTCGGACAGCTCGTGCAGGCGGGCGCGGCCGCCGTAGCGGCGCAGGTGCTCGCCGACGGCGGCCAGCAGCTCGCGCCCGTCGTGCAGCCGGCCCAGCGCGGCCATGGCGTCCGGCGCGGGCAGCTCGAGGACCAGGTCGGCCAGGTCGAGCGCGCGGGCCTGCTCGGCGATGCGCCAGAGCTCCTCGTCGGCCTCGAGCGTCTCGTTGGGCAGGCCCTCCAGCAGCCGGTAGGGCTCGAGCTCGTCCCGCTTGCCGAAGCGCTCGACGTATGCGTCGTGGAGCAGCTCGCGCGCCGCGTGCACGGGGATGACGGTCAGGAAGTGCAGCCGCCACTGCGCGCGCACCAGCTCGAGCAGGCGCGCGTAGGCGGTCGCCGCGGCGGCCGGGGGATCGCGCCACGGGCGCATCGCGCGCAGCTCGGCGGTGATCGCGTGCGAGGCGGGCCGGTACTCGCGCTCCCAGCGGCCGGCGACCTCCAGCGCGGCGGCGCCGAGCACGGCCGCGTCGGGCTCCCAGCCGGGCTCGAGCTCGCGCTCGTAGGCCCAGCCGCCGTCCACCGTCCCGGTGTCGAAGCCGCCGAACGGCGCGCGCAGCTCCCGCGCCGCCGCGCGGATGCCGTGGCCCATCGCCCAGAACCAGACCCCGGCCGAGAGCGCGCTCATCGGCTCCGGGTAGTGCGACGGGTCGTGCGTCCAGGTGCCCTCAGGCAGCGGCATGCAGCGTCGTGATCGGTCGGCACTGGACGAGCCACAGCTCCTCGGCGGCGAAGCAGAACTCCACGTCGACGGGCGCGCCGAAGCCGCGCTCCGCGTCGAGGACCAGGCCCGCGACGCGCGCCGCCTCGTCGTCGCGCAGCACGCGGGCGAGCTGCCGCTCGGGCGCGATCGCCGCCAGGCCGCCGCGGCCGTCGGACAGCACGGGCTTGTGCGCGCGGCGCGCCCGGACGCTGCCGTCCGCGCGGGCCACGCGGTAGCGGTCCGGCGTGACCTCGCCGGAGACGATGCCCTCGCCGTGCCCGAAGACCGCCTCGACGAGGACCGCGTCGTCCGCGCCGGAGACGGGGTCGACCGAGAACGCGACGCCCGCCCGCTGGGCGGCCACCTCGCGCTGGATCACCAGCGCGACGCCGCCGGCCTCGCGGTCGCCGCGGTACGCGCGCGCCCGGTCGCCGTCCGCGGCGCGGAAGCAGTGCTCGACGGCCTGCGCGAGCGCCGTGTCGCCGGCGATGCCCATGACGCTCTCGTACTGGCCGGCGGCCGACTTGTCCGCGACGTCCTCGTCGGCCGCCGACGACCTGACGGCCAGCGGCCAGCCCAGCGACGCGGCGGCCTGCGCGAGGTCCCGGAGGTCCTCCTCGGCCAGCGCGCCGTCGCGCGCGAAACGCGCGTGGGCCGCCGCGTCCAGCACGCGGCCGTCGGGGACCGGGAGGCCCAGCTCGGCCAGCCGGCCGAGCCCGCGCGCCTTGCCGCCGACCACCTCGGCCGGCAGCGCCGCGGCGTCGCGGAGGCCCAGCAGCGTCACGCCGTGAGCGCCGCCGCGGCCTCGAGCAGGTGCAGGTAGTCCTCGCGCGCGGGGGCGAAGACGTCGAGGTTCATCACCGGCGCGTCGCCGGTCGGCTCGATGTAGTGCTCGACGCCGGCGGGGATGTGCATGATCGAGCCGGGGCCGACCTCGTTGTGCACGTCGCCGACGTGGTAGACGGCGGTGCCGGAGACGATCATCGCGATCTGGTCGAACTCGTGGGCGTGCGGCCTGACGTCCATCCCGGGCAGGCACTCGTTCATGACGAGCATCACGTCGCGCGTGCCGAAGCCGCGGCGCCGGACGCCCGGGCGCACCTGCTCGTCGGGGATGTCCTCCCACCTGACCGCCTTCATCGCCGCCTCCTCTCCGGCTCGACGAACCCGAGCTCGGTTGACAGGTTGTCCGCCGCGTCGCGCAGCGCCGCGGCCATCTCGCCGCCGGTGGCCGTCTGCACCGATGCGGTGGTGCCGACCAGCGCGATCGTGGCGACGATCTCCGCCCCCTGGAACACCGGGGCGGCCAGCGCCGCGATCCCGTCGACCACGGCCGCGTAGTGCGCCAGGCGCTCGTCGCGGACGCGATCCAGGGCGGCGGCGGTGCCGGCGGGCTCCATGAACGCGCGGAAGACCTGGCCCTGGGCGGAGTCCATCGGCAGCCGCGAGCCGCTGGCAACGCTGATCCGCACGAGCCGGCTGGTGTTGTCGTCCACCCGCACCACGACCGGCGCCTCGCCGTCCCACACCGACAGGACCGCGGTCTCGCCGGTGGTGCCCACGAGGCGCTCGAGGTAGGGCCCGGCGAGCTTCATGACCGCCAGGCCGGCCAGCGCCACCGAGGCGAGCTCGACGACGCGGGGGCCGAGCGTGTAGTAGCCGCCGGCCAGCCGCAGCAGCCCCGCGTTGCGCAGCGCCGTGGCGTAGCGGTGCACGGTGGCCTTGCTCATGCCCATGCGCGTCGTGAGGTCGCCGAGCGTGAGCTGCGGCTCGTCGACGGTGAACACGCCGAGCATGCGCGCGGCCCGCTCGACCGACTGGATCGCGGGGACCGGACGGTCGCTGACGCGTTCGCTGCTCATGCGGCCACCGGGGTCGCGGCCAGCTCGCGCTGGAGGACCTCGACGATCGTGTCGATCTGCGACGGCTCGATGACCAGCGGCGGCGACATCACGAGCTTCTGCCCCGTCGCGCGCACGATCACCCCCGCCTTGCGGATGCGGTCGGAGAGCTCGGCGGCGTCCTCGACGGCGAGCTCGAGGCCGGCCATCAGCCCGAAGCCGCGGGCCTGCGCGACGCTGGGCAGCGCCTCGAGCGTCCGCAGCCCGGCGAGCAGGCGCTCGCCGAGCTCCCGGGCCCGCGCGACGAGCCCCTCGCGCTCGATGATCGCGAGGTTCTCGAGCGCCACCGCGCAGCCGACCGGATGGCCGTTGTAGGTGAACCCGTGGCGGATCGGCTGCCCGTCGAGCATGTCCATCAGGCGGTCGGAGAGCAGGACGGCGCCGAGCGGGAAGTAGCCGCTGGTCAGGCCCTTCGCGGTCACCATCAGGTCGGGATGCAGGCCGCCCCAGTGGTCGGCGCCGAACCAGCGGCCCGTCCGGCCGAACCCGGTGACGACCTCGTCGCAGATGAAGAGGATCCCGTGGCGGCGCAGCACCTCCTCCACGCGCGGCCAGTAGTCGTCGTGCGGCGGGATCATCCCGCCCACGCCGATGACCGGCTCGCCGATGAAGGCGGCGACGCGCTCGGGCCCGGCCTCGTCGATCGCGGCCTCGAGCTGGGCGATCAGGCCGTCGGTCGTCGTCCCGCGGAACGGATAGGGGACGTCGAGGTGCACGAAGTCGCCGGGCAGCGGCCCGAAGCCCTCGCGCAGCGGCGGGATGCCCGTCGCCTGCAGGGCGCCGTAGGACACGCCGTGGTAGCCCATCTTGCGCGACAGGATCACCGTCCGCTCGGGCTGCCCCTGGGCGCGCCAGGCCAGGCGCGCGAGCTTGATCGCCGTCTCGTTGCCCTCCGAGCCGCCGTTGGTGAAGAAGACCCGGTTGAGGTCGCCGGGGGCGAGCTCGGCCAGCTTGGCCGCGAGCTCGGCGGCGGGCGCGTTGGTGAACTCCCAGAAGGACGCGTAGTACTCGAGCTTCTCCATCTGGCGCCGGGCGACCTCGGCGAGCTCGGCCCGCCCGTGGCCCACGGGGCAGACCCACAGCCCGCAGGTGCCGTCGATGTACCAGGTGCCGTCCTCGTCGCGGACGCGCGCCCCCTTGCCCTCGACGAAGACGACCGGCGGCTTGGGGTGCCCGGCGACCTGGTGGGGGTGCAGGACGTGGCGGGCGTCGAGGTCGGTGATGCGGCTCATACGGCCTGCTTCACGGTCTTGACGGCGGTGTACTCGCCGATCGACTCGGGGCCCAGCTCGTAGCCGTGCCCGCTGAGCCGCCGGCCCGAGAAGGTGCTGTAGGGGTCCAGCCCGCCGTACATGTTGATCCACACCGTGCCGGCGTCCAGCGCCTTGGCGACGCGGTGCGCGCGGGCGCCGTCGCGCGTCCAGACCGCGGCGGCCAGGCCGTAGTCGCTCTCGTTGGCCACCGACACCGCCTCCTCCTCGTCGCCGACCCGGATGACCGCCACGGCCGGGCCGAAGATCTCCTCGCGGTTGATGCGCATGTCGTTGCGTGTGGCGTCGAAGATCGTCGGCTCCACGAAGAAGCCGTCGGGCAGCCCGGCGACGTCGGCGGCGCCGCCCCCCACCACGACCGTCGCGCCCTCCTCGGCGGCCGACGCGTAGAGCCCGAGCACGCGATCGCGCTGCGCCGCGGAGACCAGCGGCCCCATCTGCGTCTCGGGGTCCAGCCCGCGGCCCAGGCGGATGCCCGCGACCGTCGGCGCCAG
>JAICJK010000169.1 GCA_025928415.1 Solirubrobacteraceae bacterium
CACCTGCAGCAGCGCGCCGCCGATCAGCGGGGCGAGGATCGGCGCCAGCCCGTTGACGAGCATGAGCAGCGCGAAGAAGCGCGCCGCCGCCACGCCCGTGTGCCGGTCGCGCACGACGGCGCGGGCGATCACGATGCCCGCGGCGCCCGCCAGGCCCTGCACGAAGCGCAGCGCGACGAGGACCCACACCGTCGGCGCCAGCGCGCACAGCGCGGACGCCACGCCGTAGGCGGCGAGGCCCACGAGCAGCGGCCCGCGGCGCCCCCGCGCGTCGCTGACCGGGCCGGCGACGAGCTGCCCGACGGCGAGCCCGAGCAGGCAGGCGGTGACCGTGAGCTGCGCGGGGGATGCCGCGGTCCCGAGGTCGTCGGCCATCCGCGGCAGGCCGGGCAGGTAGAGGTCCATGGACAGCGGGCCCATGGCCGACAGCGCGCCGAGCAGGACGACCGGGACGTCGCGGCCCGCCCGGTCGCGAGGGTTCGTGGGGCGGGCCATCCGCAGCGATTGTCGGTGCGCGCCCGGAGGCCGTCAAGCGCGCGCGGGGACGCCCGAACCCCCGGCGTGGGGTTCTCCCCCTGGTGGGCATCCGGCCCGGCCCGGATCCTCGCTGCATGTGGAACGCCGGGGACGCCATGAACAACCCGATGACCGGCACGCGGGCCGTGGTGCGTCTCGGGCGCGCGGACACCGGGGACGACCGGGTCGTCCTCGACCTGCTCGTGCCGCCCGGCGCCTCGCTGGGCGCCGAGCACGTCCACCCGTCGCTCGGCGAGCGGATCGAGGTCCTCTCGGGCCGCGTGGGCTACGCGCTCGGCGGCCGCGGCGGGCTGGCGCTGCGCGGCGACGTCCTCGACATCCCGGCGGGCGCGGTGCACGACTGGTGGAACGCCGGCGAGCAGGACGCGCACGTGCGGCTGGACGTGTGGCCCGCCGCCCGCTTCGAGCTCCTCGTCGAGACGCTGTTCGGCCTGGCGGCCGAGGGGCGGACCGACGCCCGCGGCACGCCGGGCCTCCTCCAGCGCGCGGTCCTCGCGCGCGACTTCGCCTCCGAGGTCGTCACCGCGCGCTCGCGACCGGCGCGCGCCGCCCTCCGCGCGCTGGCGCCGCTCGCGCGCCTGCTCGGGCGACGGGCCACCTACCCCCAGCACCGCGAGCTGCTGCTGCGCTACGGCAGCGCGCGCGTGGCCGACGCGCCGGCCCCCGAACCGGTCGTGCAGCCGCTGGCCCGCGCCGCGTGAGCGGGGAGGGGCGACCACTACAGTCGTCCGGGTGCCCGGCGACCCCGACAGGCCCGTGACGCGCCCCGCGCGCCGCCCGCCGCTGCGGTCGGCCGTGGAGCTCGTGCTCACCGTCGCGGTCGCCCTGTTCTTCGCGCTGACGATCCAGGCGCTGGCCGTCAAGCCCTACCGGATCCCCTCGGCCTCGATGTACCCGACGCTGCACGAGGGCCAGCGCATCCTCGTCGACCGCTTCTCCCACCGCATCGGCGGCGACCCGGCGATCGGCGACGTCACCGTCTTCACGCCGCCCGCCGGCGCGGTCGTCGACGCGTGCGGGATCCCGGGCGAGGGGCCGTTCTACGACGGGGCGGAAAGCGGGCGGCCGTGCTCGCGCCCCACCCCGCGGCGCGCGGACACGACGTTCGTCAAGCGCGTCGTCGGCCTCCCGGGCGACACCATCGCCGTCCGCCACGGCCACGTGATCCGCAACGGGCGCCCGGCCCGCGAGCCGTTCGCCTCGTCCTGCTCGGGCCCGGCCTGCGACCTCGGGGCGGTCCGCGTCCCGCCCGGCTCGTACTTCCTGATGGGCGACAACCGCGGCAACTCCGACGACAGCCGCTACTGGGGCCCGGTCCCGCGCAGCTGGATCATCGGCAAGGCGTTCGCCACCTACTGGCCGCCCAAGCAGGTCGGCGGCCTCTGAGAGCGGCCCCGCGCCGCCGCGGCGCGGGTCGGCCGGCCGGCCAGGATTCCCCCGCGCGGGCCGGCGTTCTGCGAGGGTCGGGCCACGAGCACAGTCGACCCACGAGGAGGCCACATGGCGGACAGCGTCTACCGAGTCACCGAGGTCATCGGGGTGAGCAGCGAGTCGTGGGAGGCCGCGGCGCGCAACGCGGTGCAGACCGCGGCGAAGTCGGTACGCGACCTGCGCATCGCCGAGGTGGTGCGCGAGGACGTGACGATCGAGAACGGCAGCATCAGCGCCTACCGCGTCCGCCTGAACATCTCGTTCAAGTACGACACGGGCGACTGACGCGCCTTGGGCGTCCGGGCGGCCGCGAGCGCGCCGCCCGCGCGCCGGCGCGATCCGCGCCGCCCCACACCGCTCAGCCCGCGCGCGGGGCGGTCCGCGGCAGCGTCGCCGCCAGCAGCAGCGCGATCACGGCGAAGGCGGGCAGCACCGCGAAGACCGTCGTGATGCTCGTGGCGTCGGCCAGCGCGCCGAGGCCGGTCGCGCCGAGCCCGCCGAGGCCGATCGCCAGCCCGTAGGTGATGCCCGACGACAGCGCCGGGCGGTTGGGCAGGTACTCCTGCCCGACGACGACGGTCGTCGCGAACGGCGAGTCGACGGCCAGGCCCACGCCGACGAGCACGGCGAACAGCCCGACGATCCCGACGTGCGGCACGAGGACGAGCAGCGGGATCAGCGGCAGCATCGCCCCGACGAGCACGATCCAGCGCCCGTAGCGGTCCGCGCAGCGCCCGCCGAGCAGCGTCCCGAGCGCGCCGGCCAGCAGCATGACCGTCAGCGCGGCCCCGCCGGTGGCCGCGCTGGCATGGAAGTGGTGGATCAGGTAGACGGGCACGAAGGCCTGCAGGGCGAAGAACGCCGTCGTCCGCGACACGGCCGCCGCGACCAGGCGCGCGAACGGGCCGCGGGCCTCCGGGAGGTGCGCGGGCCGCGCCGGCCCGTGCTCCGCCTGGGCGCCGGGGACGAACCGCCCCAGGTGGGCCAGCTCGCCCAGCAGCACGGCGCTGACCAGCAGCCCGGGGATCGCGATCAGCGGCGTGGCCGACAGGCCGAAGGTCGCGATGACCGGCGTGACCAGGGCCGGCCCGAGGGCGAAGCCCAGGTTCCCGCCGACCGCGAAGTAGCTCATGCCGCGGCCGCGGCCGTCGGCGGCCGACACGTAGCCCGCGTAGCGGGCGCCCTCCGGGTGGAAGGCGGCGACGCCCAGGCCGCCGATCACCAGCACCGCCGCGAGCAGGACGTAGGAGTGGCACAGGCCGGTGACGCCGATCGCGACGCTGGCCAGCGCCACCCCGACCGGCAGCAGGACGGGCGCGGAGAGGCGGTCGGCCCACAGCCCGAACAGCGGCTGCACGATCGAGGAGCCGATCGTCGCGGCGGTGATCAGCGCGCTGGCGGCCGTGAGGCTCAGCCCGCGCTGGATGATCAGGAAGGGCAGCAGCGCGGGGACGGCGCCCTGGCACAGGTCGACGCAGCCGTGGCCCGCGGCGAGCATGCTGATGCCGCGGCGGTCGACGCCGGCGCGCGCCGGGGCCGCCGCGCTGATCGCGCTCATCGCAGCACCCCGTCCACCGCCAGCGCGACCACGCGCCGCCGTGCGACGTCCGCGGGCCAGCGGTGCCCCACGCGCATGTGGCGGTAGGTGTGATCGACGGCGTTGAGCAGCAGCGTCGCGGTCTCCGCCGACGGCTCGGCCGCGACCGAGCCGTCCCGCGCGCCGTCCTCCAGCAGCCGCCGCAGCGCGTCGGTGAAGACGGCGCGGGTGAGGACGGGCTGCCCCGGCTCCCCGTCCTCGTGGTAGACCGGCTCCAGGGACCCGGCGAGCGCGTCGAGCAGGCGCAGGTAGCGCTCGTTGACGTCGCAGATCGCCTCGAGCGCGGCGCGCAGGCGCTCCCCCGCGGGACCCGGCGCGGTCAGCGGGCCGAACAGGGCGTCGCGGTACTCGTCGGCCATGCGCGCGCTGAACTGCACGAGCAGCTCGTCCTTGGTGATCCCGCGGCGGTACAGCGTCATCCGCGACAGGCCGCTGGCGTCGGCCAGCTCGGCCATCGTGATGGCCTCCCAGCTCCTGGCCGGAAGGCGCTCGCGGATCCGCAGCAGGACCTCGGCGTCGACGGCGGGGGCAGCGGCGGGCATGGTACGTCAGCCTACCGGCCCTGTTACAGCGATGTAACGACGCGCCCGCCTAGGATCGGACGCCATGCCGCCGACGAGCCAGGAGGCCGCGCAGCGCGAGCGCACGCTCGCGGCCGTGCAGGACCGCGTCCTGTGGCTGGCGACGTCGATCGTCCATCACGCCAACCGCGTCCGCCGGACGCCCTCGGGCGTCAAGGTGGGCGGCCACCAGGCGTCCTCCGCCTCGATGGTCTCGATCATGACGGCGCTGTGGTTCGCGCACCTGCGCGCGCCGGACCGCGTCGCCGTCAAGCCGCACGCGTCGCCGGTCCTGCACGCGATCGAGTACCTGCTCGGCCGCCTGGACCGCCGCTACCTCACGACGCTGCGCGAGTTCGGCGGCCTGCAGAGCTACCCCAGCCGGCGCAAGGACCCCGTCCCGGCCGACTTCTCGACCGGCTCGGTCGGCATCGGCGCCACCGCCCCGATCTGGAGCGCGATCGCCCACCGCTACGTCGCGGGGCACTTCGAGGTGCCGCGCGGCGGCCGGCAGATCGCGCTGCTCGGGGACGCCGAGCTGGACGAGGGCGCGATCTGGGAGTGCCTGGTCGACCCGCTGGTCCCGCGGCTGGGGGAGGTGCTGTGGGTCGTCGACCTCAACCGCCAGTCCCTGGATCGCGTGGTCCCCGACATCGCCGCGGGCCGCATCGGGGCGATGTTCGCCGCCGCCGGCTGGCAGACGATCACGGTCAAGTACGGCCGGCGCCTGCGCGAGCTCTTCGCCCGCGACGGCGGCGAGGCGCTGCGCGACCGCATCGACGCGATGCCCAACGAGGAGTACCAGCGGCTGCTGCGCACCCCGGCCGCGGAGCTGCGCGCGCGGCTGGCGGGCGCGGGTCGGCGCCGCCGGGACGTCGCGCGCGTGCTGGACGACCTGGACGACGACGAGGTCGCCGCCGCGCTGCGCGACCTCGGCGGCCACGACCTGGCCGACCTGCTCGACGCCTTCGCGCGCGCCGACGCCGAGACCGGCCGGCCGTCGGTGGTCTTCGCCTACACGATCAAGGCCTGGAACCTGCCGACCGAGGGCCACCCGGGCAACCACTCCGCGCTGCTGAGCACCGAGCAGTGGCGCACGCTGGCCGCGACGCTCGGCGCGGACGCCGAGGACCCCTGGCGGCGCTTCGCGGAGGGCTCCGAGGAGGCCGCGCTGTGCCGCCTGACCGCCGAGCGGCTGGAGCGCGAGGCGGTCGTCCCGCGCCCGCCGCCCGCCGTGCCGCCCGCGCTGGGGCGCGCCCACACCGGCGTGGCCTCGACGCAGCAGGCGTTCGGCCGCTTCTTCGTCGACCTGTCCCACGAGGCGCCCGAGGTCGCGCGCCACGTGGTCACCGTCAGCCCGGACGTCGCCTCCTCGACCAACCTCGGCGGCTGGATCAACCGCGCCGGCATCTGGCACATCGGCGAGCGCGTGGACTGGTTCGCCGACGACACGGACACGCTCGTGCGCTGGCGCGAGGACGAACACGGCCGCCACGTCGAGCTCGGGATCGCCGAGGGCAACCTCGTCGGCCTGCTCGGCGAGCTCGGCGCGACGTGGTCGCGCGACGGGCAGCCGCTGCTGCCGATCGGCACGCTCTACGACCCGTTCGTCAACCGCGCGCTGGAGCCGTGGTCGTTCGGCCTCTACGCGGGCGGCCAGTCGATCCTCGTCGGCACGCCGTCGGGGGTGACGCTGGCGCCCGAGGGCGGCGCGCACCACTCGGTCATCACGCCGTCGGTCGGGCTCGAGCAGCCGGGCTGCACCGCGTGGGAGCCCGCCTTCGCCCAGGACCTCGAGTGGACGCTGCTCGGCGCGCTCGCCCGCCTGGGGCGCCCCGGCGGCACGTCGTCGTACTTCCGCCTGAGCACGCTGCCCGTCGACCAGGCCCTGGCGGCGCTGCCCGGCGACCCGGCGGCGCTGGAGGCGCGGCGCCGCGGCGCGCTGGCCGGCGGCTACCGGCTGCGGACGGCCACCGCGGCGCCGCGGGTCGCGATCGCCGCGATGGGCGCGGTGGTCGGAGAGGCGCTGGCGGCGGCG
>JAICJK010000514.1 GCA_025928415.1 Solirubrobacteraceae bacterium
GCGGCCGGCGTCGCGCTCGCCCGCGGCGTGGGCGGCCGCCGCGGCATCCAGGCCGCGGCGCAGCGCGAGGGCGCGCTCGCGGTCGGGCCCGCGCAGGTGCGCGTTGCGGCTCGAGAGCGCCAGCCCGTCCGGCTCGCGGACCGTGGGGACGGTCTCGACGCGCACGGGCAGGTCGAGATCGGCGACCAGGCGGCGGACGACGAGGACCTGCTGGGCGTCCTTCTGGCCGAAGTAGACGACGTCCGGGCCGACGATGCTCAGGAGCTTGGTGACCACGGTGGTGACGCCGTGGAAGTGCGCCGCGCCGCGGTGGGCGCCCTCCAGCGTCTCCACGAGCGGGCCCTGCACGCGGACCTCCGTCGCGAACCCGGGCGGGTAGACCTCCTCCGGCGGCGGCGCGAACAGCAGGTCGGCGCCGGCGTCGGCGGCCAGGGCGGCGTCGCGGACCTCGTCGCGCGGGTAGGCCTCCAGGTCGGCCGCCTCGGTGAACTGGGCGGGGTTGACGAACAGCGAGACCACCACCTCGTCGGTTTCCTCGCGCGCGCGGCGGATCAGCGCGAGGTGCCCGTCGTGCAGGGCGCCCATCGTGGGCACCAGGCCCACGGAGCGCTCCTCGCGGCGCGGGCCGCGCAGCGCGGTCCGCACCTCCGAGACCGTCCGCAGCGTCCTCACCGCCCGGCTCCTGCGAGCTCGCGGGTCGCGGCCGCCAGCGCGTCGAAGGCGGGCAGGAAGGCGGGTGTGCGCTCCGCGACGGCGGCGCGCTGGCGCGCGACGGTCGCCGCGTCCCCGCGGGCGATCGGGCCGGTGAGCGCGCGCTCGGCGCCCTCCGCGGCCCAGGCCTCCACGCTGGCGCGCACGAGCGGGACGAGCATCTCGCGTGGGGCGCCCGTGGTGGCCAGCAGCTCCTCGGCGGCCCCCTCGAGCGTCACCAGGTAGTTCGAGGCCATCGACGCCGCCGCGTGATACGCGGCGCGGTCGGCGTCGGCGATCGCCGCGGGACGCATCCCGAGCGCCGCCGCCAGGCCGCGCGCGGTGGCCAGCGCGCGGTCGGTGGTGCCGGCGATGGCGCAGCCCGCGCCGGCGAAGTCGGCGCCGGCCCGCGTCACCGTCATGAGCGGGTGCAGGCCGAAGGCCTCGTGGGGGGCGAGCACGTCGAGGCCCGTCGCCCCGGAGCAGTGGCCGACCAGCGGGCCCGGGAGGACCGCCGCCGCGGCGGCGGCGATCTCGGCGTCGGGTACGCACAGCAGCACGACGGCGTGGCCGGCCCCGTCGAAGCCGCGGCCGTAGGGCGCGGGAAGGCCCAGCGCCTGGGCGAGCGCGGTGCCGAGACGCCCGGCGCCGACGACGGCGCAGGGCCCGGGGTCGGTCGGGCTGTAGCACATGGTTCGGTCCAGCTCCCGGGTCGGGATGCCGGCCACTGGGGTGACGGCCTGGGGGCAGTGTAGCCGTCACACGGCCCGTCTACCCTTGCGCTGTGCCGTCTCCCACGGAGCGCCGCGAGGCCCTGAAGGCCGTCTTCCACGACGCGAGCGGGTGCACCCGCTGCCCCCAGCTCGCCGCGACGCGCACGCAGGTGGTCTTCGGGGCGGGCAACGCGGACGCCGAGGTGATGTTCGTGGGCGAGGCGCCGGGCGCCAACGAGGACCGCCTGGGGGTGCCGTTCGTCGGGCAGGCGGGAAAGCTCCTGGACAAGCTCCTCGAGGGCATCGGCCTCGCCCGCGAGGACGTGTTTGTGGCGAACGTGCTCAAATGCAGGCCCCCGGGCAACCGCGATCCGGCGCCGTCGGAGATCGAGAGCTGCCGCGGCTGGCTGTCGCGCCAGCTCGAGCTGATCGAGCCGGTGGTGGTCTGCACGCTGGGCAACTTCGCCACGAAGCTGCTGCGCGGCGAGCCGGTCGGGATCACGCGGCTGCACGGGCGCGAGGAGGTGCGCGTGCTCGGCCCGCGCGCCGTCCGCCTCTATCCGCTCTTCCATCCCGCGGCGGCGCTCTACACGCCGTCGAACGTGGATCTGCTGCGGGCGGACTTCGCGCGGATCCCCGCGCTCGTGGCGCTCGGCGCGCCGCCGCAGCCCGAGCTGGAGGGCGGGCGGGAGCCGGCGGGGCCGCCGGTGCCGGAGCCGGAGCCGGTGCCGGTGCCGGAGCCGGAGCTCGCCGCGGCCGCGGCTGGGGCCGCGGCCGGGGCCGTGGGTGAGGCGGAGGCGGACGCACCGCGCGAGCCAGATCCCGAGCCCCGGCTCGCGGGGATGCTCGCGGACCCGGCGTCCGCCCCGGAGCCCGAGGGCGCCCCGTCGCCGCCCGCGGGCCAGCTCGGCCTGTTTTAGGGCGCGCCGAGCGCCACGGCGTCGCCCGCGGGCGTGCGCTCGTGCGTGACCGCGCGGCCGTCGCGCACGGAGCGCACGAGCCCC
>JAICJK010000109.1 GCA_025928415.1 Solirubrobacteraceae bacterium
GCGCGTCGATCACGGGCTGCGCGGGCCCACCGGCACAGCGCAGGCTGTAGCGATGACGGTCCAGCAGGCGGGCGGCGGACCAGACGAAGGTCTCGGCGGCGGCGCGGTCGATCGGCATGCGCCGGCACGCTAGGCGGCGGTCGGTGTGCGGTCTTTGAGGAATCGGACAGGCGGGATGCCGGCCAGGCGGGTGACCTCGGCGGTCATGTGGGCCTGGTCGGCGTAGCCGGCCTCGAGGGCCCGCTCGACCAGCGGCGCGGGCGCGAGCGCCTGCAGTCGCCGGAAGCGCAGGACGCGCGCCAGGAGCTTCGGCCCGTACCCGACCGCGTCGCCGACCCGCCGTTGCAGCTGGCGCGCGCTCACGCCGAGCTCGGCGGCGACCGGGCCGACGCGCGCGAGCGGCCGGCCGAGGGCCGCGACCGCGGCGCGGACGAGCGGATCGGGCTCCACGCCGCGCAGCCGGACGGCGCGCAGGAGCACGGCGTGCGGGTCCGCGCCGCCCGCCAGCACGTCGAGCAACGCCGCGGCCACGTCGGTCCCCAGGACGTCGGCGGCGTCCGGCGACAGGCCGCACAACTCCGAGGCCGGAAGCCCCAGGACGGCGCCGGCCGTCCCCGGCCGCAGCCGTGCCCCGACGAGCCGCACGCCGGGCGACAGCGTGACGAGCCGCGGGCGGGCGTCGGGCCCCGCGATGGTCAGCCGCTCTCCCGCCCAGATCAGGTCGACGCAGGCATCCGGCACGATCCGGTGCTCCTGCCCGGTCGTCGTCACGTGCTCCCACGTGCAGGCCACCAACGGCGAGCCGACGAGGCACTCGACGTAGCTCACGCCCGAAAGCTACCGCGCTGCGCCGGGCGCGGCCGGCGGCGCGACGTCCGGCCGTCCCGCCCTTCACGCGGCGACCGCCTCCAGCGGGGAGCCGCTCGCCGGCGGACGCGGGGGATCGCCCCGCGCGGGTCGTGGATCCATGAGCCCGGCGGTGCAGGCCGCGCTGACCGAGCCGCTACCGCCCTCGACGCGGCGCACAGGCAGCCGCGGGTGACCGGAAGGACGGGTGCTGCTTCGGTCCCGCAGGTCAGCCGCCGCCCGGCCACTGCAGCCTGCGGCGCGCGCTGAACGGCGCCCGCAGGTCGGCGGCGTCGAAGCCCCCGCGCACGTCGCCGTCGGTGGCGTAGCGATAGAGCGCGACGGCGAAGATCTGCCGGATCGCTGCCGCCAGCGCGCTCACCGCCAGCACGATGATCGCGCCGCAGCCCACGATGGCGACCCGGGCGGGGCCGTGCAACGCCAGGCCGCCGCCGATGAGCCCGCCGCCCACGAACAGGGCCACGACGGTCCACGCTCCGATGATGACCGAGCCCCCGACGCCCTCCCCCCAGCGCCCGCGGATCAGGCGCGCGGAGCGCCGGACGCAGCCGGTCGCCGTGCAGCCCTCCAGCGCGAGGATCGGCACCGCGAAGAAGGTGACCAGCGCCCACGCGGTGCCGACCAGCCACGTCGCGAGCCGCCCGCCGAGCGGCAGGCGCTGCGCGATCTGCTGCAGCACGATCCCGACGCCGGTGGCCAGCAGCGACCACAGGGCGATCTGCCCGAGGCGGCCCATGGCCACGGCGAGGGCCTGCCGGACCGACAGATCGCGGCCGTCCAGGGTGGCGTCGGCCGCCGCCGCCAGCGCCACGTTCAGCGTCGTCCCGGCGAAGCTCAACGGCCAGGCCAGCAGCGCGCCGATCCACACCAGCCGGTCGCCGTGGCCGGGGTCGTGGAACCAGCCGGCCAGCCAGAACAGGGCGATGGTGGCCGCGACCGACAGGGCGACCGACATGCCGGCCAGGGCGAGCATCGTCCGGTCGCCCCGCAGCAGGGCCGCGGCGGTGCGCGTCAAGCGCCAGCTCCGGGAGATGCGGCCCTCCCCGGCGGGCGCGAGGTACTGTCGTGTGGCGGCATCACCCGGCCGCTCGGGCGCCATGTCGGCCGGCAGCCCCGCCGGCTCCGGCGCGACCATCCCGATCAGCCGCCAAGCGCGCACGCCCACCCAGCCCATGGTCACCAGGACGCCGAGGGTCGCGGCGACCGCGTTGGGACCGTCCGGGCCGGTGACCGGCACGGCCAGCGCCAGCAGCGCGAAGACCGCGAACACGATCGGATAGGCCGGCGGCCCGTAGCGATCGAGGCGACCCGGCGCCGCTCCGCTCCCGGCCGTCGCCCGATGGGCCCGCCACGTCAGGACGCCCAGCCAGGCCAGGGCCACCACCGCCGCCGCGAGGCCGGCGACCAGCAGGCCGTCGGAGTGATCCTCGTGACGCGTGGTCGTCTCCAGCACGAACTGCCACACCAGCGCGCCGGTCATCACCACGCCGCCGAGCGCCAGGGTCGCGAAGGCCGACCGGCCGCGACGCCCGGGGCTCTCCCGTACCCCCAGCGCACCGACCACCGCCATCGACGACGCCGCCGCGAGCAGCACGGCCAGCGCCAGGACCTCGTGACCGACCGACGACGGCGGGTTGCCGGGCTCGGCGTTCCCGTTGAACACCGCGTCGGCGGCCAGGCCCGCGACCAGGAGCGCCGCCGTCCCCGCCAGTGGCCTTCGCAGGCGCTGCGGCGGCACGTCCCCCTGGACCTGCGGCTCCGGTTGATCGTCCTCGACGCGCGGAGGCATGTGCGACGTTCTGCCCCATTTCCAGCACACCGAACCTCTGTCCATCAGGGCGGCAGCGCCGCCGTTCCGGTGAGGCCCCTCAGGGGCCGGTCCATCCGTTGCTGTAGCAGTAGCTGCCGCTCCGGCAGGCCGAGATCCCGTCTCCGTTCAGGAAGCTGCCCTCGTGGTCCCTGCCGTCGGCCGACTGCCAGGGGTAGTAGTGCGCGTCTCCGCCGAAGCCCCACTGCGGGCGGGGCGGGACGTTGAGCGCGGGCTCGACCGCCGAGCCCTGGCCGAGCGTGCCGGAGTAGGAGGGCGGGCCGCCGTCGTAGTAGACCGCCGTGTTGCCGCGGGCGATCGGCGGCTTCACCCGGGTGATGCCCATGAACGGGTCGGCGTCCCAATGCCGGCCGGCGTTGAGCGCCGGGCTGTAGAGCCTGGCGTCGATCGTGCGCGCCTCGACCTCGGCGGCGACGTTCGAGACCTGCTGATCGCCGACCGCGAGCTGGAGCAGCACCTGGTGGGGAGGCGTATCGGGCAGCTCGTGACCGGCGCGCAGGTTGGCGGCGTAGCCGTCGCCCTCGCCGCGATCCCACAGCAGCTGGATCATGCCCAGGCCCAGCGGCCGGACCGACTCGTCCGGGTAGTTCGCCCAGATGCCGAGGCCCGGTAGCGAGGCGTAGGAGTCGAAGTCGACGCTGCGCCGCAGCAGGGTCGAGTAGTTCATCCCCGGTACCGAGAGCACCCCGTAGTCCACGTCCGGCTCCAGGGCGGTCAGCGCGGCGCCCATGATGGCCCCCTGGCTGATGCCCATGTAGAGCAGCCTGGTGTGCTCGCCCTTCGAGACGTCGATCACCGACCTGCCGCCGATCTGGAACTCCGGCTTGGTGGCCATCCCGTCCGGGTGGATCGCGGCGCGGCCGAGCATCATGAAGTTCACGAAGCCCTGCTGCATGCGGTCGACCAGCTTGTGGAAGTCGGAGAGGTCCGACATCGCGGGCACGACGCCCACCGCCAGGTCGGGAGCGGAGAAGCCGAACCAGTTGGTGGCGCACCAGGTCTGGTCGTTCTGGTCTGCGAGCTGTGCCATGAACGAGATCTGGCTGTAGCTGCCCAGCAGGCCGTGGCCGAAGATGCCGGCCCGGCCGGGATGCGCGGTGCCGGCGTCGTTCGCCGAGGCCGGGATCAGGCAGCGGAAGGGGACGTCGGTGGTGAACGCGGGATTGAACCTGACCGTGCCGTCCGGGTTGAAGTCGAACGAGGCATCGGGCGGGCACCCGTTCTGGTTCAGGTAGCAGGGAACGTTCTTGACGAGGCCGTCGACGTATCGGTAGACCCCCGGACCAGGCTGGGGCGGCAGGCCGTCGCCGGCGCTGGTGCTGCAGTCGGTGTAGCCGCCGCCGCAGGCATGCGTCACCTGGACCGTCGGCGACACGCTGTGATCCAGCGAGCGATCGGCCAGGCGCGTGTCGCCCAGCCTCCGGTAGGCATCGTCGCGGAGCTGGAGCGCCCGGCCCGTGAGGCTCTGCTCGCTGGCGATCGTGAAGTCCCAGGCCAGATACAGGCCCTTCTTGGAGATCCGGTCCCTGGCCAGCTCGGGGAAGACCTTCCTGTCGAGCTCGTCGCAGCGGTAGACCAGCGCCGGGTCATCGGTCGCGAGCCGGTCACGACAGGTCTTGAAGGGCGCCTGCGCCTCGACCGGCCTGCCGCCGGCGTCCTTGAGGTTGCGGAAGGCGACCACGTAGGTGTGGCCCGGGGTGAAGTTCCGGTCCGGGCGCACGATCAGGTTGACCGGGCCGGTGTTGGACGGGTTGAGGTCGATGCCCCCGATCCCGTTCGCGGCCTGGTAGGGCGCGACGGAGGTCGGGTTGCTGTCCAGCTCGGCCCAGACCGGCCAGCGCTCGTGGGTGGTCGTGTCGTAGACGACCACCGGCTGATCGGGCCGGCTGTAGTCATGCAGGTCGGTCTCCGGGACGAAGCCGGTGTTCTCGAAGGCGGCCGGGTTGTCGACGCCGGGGATCTTGGTGACGATCATGGAGCCGGGGCTGAAGCCGTCGCCGCGGTTGATGTCGGTGGGATCGACGCGGACCCCGGCCTTGTTCGCGGGCATGGCGGCCGGCGGGAAGTCGAGCCTCAGCCCGGTGGCCGACGAGGCGTCGGGCCTGGTGAAGTAGTTGTCCGGGAACGGCTGGAGACAGCTCGCCGGATCGAGCGGGTCGCAGGTCGACCTCCTCGGCTCGACCGCCGGCGGCTTCGGCGCCTTGCCGCAGCGGCTCCTGTCCTCAGCCAGGCGCCTGTGGGCGCGTGCGGTGGCCTTCCCACGGCGTTGGTAACTGCCGGTCACGCGCACCGTCTTGGCGCCGCAGGTGGCGAGCATCCTCTCGCCCCGCTCGGTCAGGCCGAGGCTGACGCTCCTGGTCTGCTGGTTGTGCGTCGTGAAGCGGACCGACTTCTCCCGGAACAGCGTGCCGTCCCTGCCGAGCGCGGCCGAGAGGCGAACGTCGACCTTGCTTGTCGCCCTCACCTCGACCGCCAGCGCCTTCCGGTTCAGCAGCGCGCGCTGGTTCTCGGTGGTCACCTCGAGGGAGACGACCGCGTTGCGGGCGTGGTGAGCGTGGTGATGCCCGTCGTGCTGCTCGGCCTGGGCGCTCCCGGCGGCCGGGAACGCCAGCGCCGACGCCGCGAGCAGCCCGGTCGCGATCGCCGCCGCCATGCGGCCGCTCGACGACCGGCTCGCGTCCCGTACCGCAGTCATCCGCTCCAGCTCCCGGTTGTCCCCGTCAGACCGTTTTTCCGACGCTATCACCCGTTCGTGAGACGCCACCGCCGCTTCTGCCGCAGCGACACCGAGTTGTGGCTGAGCGGGCGCCGCGACGCGGCCGACGTGATGCGCGCCACGCTGCGAGAGCCCGCGGGCGGTGCGGAACCGCACGACGGCCACGGCGATCGGGCGCGCCAGCCCAAGATGAGCGGGTCGCGATCGCCGATCGCGAAGCGGTCAAGCTCTTTGGGGATTTGAAAGCCCTCGTCGTACATGGTCGACGACCAGGGTGTGGAGGTCGCTGCGGGTGATCTGCATGTCTGGGTCACCGGTTCGATGGTGATGACGGCGCAGGAGCGCGTCGACCGGCTACCCCTCCGCCGCCCGGAGTGTCGCGACGAGCGTCTCGTTGAGCATGGCCAGCACTCGTGCGCGCGGCAGCGCGGCCGCACGAGCCTCCTCGAGCGCCGCCTCGAAGAACGCGAAGAAGCCGACGAGCGCCGCGCGCGCCAGCGGCGGGGGGTCCGTCGTGCCCAGCTGGTTGAGCGAGATGCTGGCGATCACCGTGTCGACGAACCGGTCGAAGACGCCCCGTACCTCGGGGTCGGTCGTCACGCGCGCAAGCCGGTAGAGCTGCCAGGCGTCGCTGGGCCGCATGGCGTGGTCGATCAGCCGGCCGACGTTGGTGGCGAGCCGCTCGGGGAGCGGGATCGCCTCGTCGACCACCCAGTCGTCGGTGAGCACCCGCCCGGCCTCCTCCACCACGGCCAGCGTCAGGTCGGGGCGACCGCGCGGGAAGTAGTGGTAGAGCAGGTTGCGCGTGACGTCGGCGCGCAGCGCCACCTCGTCGAGGGAGAACTCGCTCAGTCCCTGCAGCGCGGCGACCGGGGTGGCGGCGGCGACGAGCTGCGTGCGCCGCGCGTCCCGGGAGAGCCGCCGAGGCGGCCGGGCGGAGGGGGCTCGAGGTCGAATCCCGGCCACCGCTCGAGCCTACCAAGCGCGTTTAAATCCCGTCAACTTGACATTTTGTAAAGAGCGATCTACGTTGCGCGTCATGTCACCGCTCCGCGTTGCCCTGCCCCGGCGATGGCGTGCGCTGGCCGCGCCGGTGGCCGTCGTCGCCATGCTCGGCGGCGTCGCTCCCGCGGACGCCTACACCCTGCCCGACCTCTACGGCGGCAGGGACTCGACCTGCTTCTGGAATGTGGGCGTCATCAACGGGGGCACGATCAACATCGCCTACCCGGACGCGGGCGCGAACTACTGGGCGGCCGGCTACACGCTCCCGCCCGGCGCCACGCTGCGCATCCGCGGCCAATACCCCCACGCGCGGTTCGCCTCCGTGCAGTCCTACGACCTGCTCGGCGTGGGCGTCGACGCGCTCAACGACACGATGATCGAGCCCGACCCCGGCTCGGCCAATCCGTTCCGTCCCGGCGTCCGGCGCACCGTCACCCGCCGCGCCTTCACGGTCACGCTCGCCGACGCATCGCCCGCCGCCGTACTCGATCCCGACCAGCGGGCCGGCCAGCCATCGCGCAACGTCCTGGCCACCAAGCCCGCGGGCGACACGACGGGTCTGCACACCGTGCTGTGGCGGGTCTACGTCCCCGACCGGGGACGCGGACTGCGCGGCGGCGTCGCGCTGCCCGAGCCCGAGCTCACGCTCGCCGACGGGCGCGTCCTCACTGGGCAGGCGCTGTGCGACGCCGTCACGTCGGAGCAGCGCAGGCTGCCCGACCTGTCGGCCCTGCTCATCTCGCGCGAGCAGTACGACGCCATCCGGTACCGACCCGGTGTCCCGCCGTACTTCCCGGCGGAGCGCCGGCCCGCGTGGCGGGTGCAGTACAACCGCGCCTACCTGCTCTCGCTGTGGAGCGGGGAGACGATCGCCAACCTGAGCAAGGGCGGGCAGGCCGGCTTCTTTCCCAACGTCTTCAACCAGTACGCGCGCGCGGCGATCAACCGCAAACTGGGGCCGGTGGTGGCGTTTCGGGGCAGGCTGCCCACCACGCCGCGCAC
>JAICJK010000407.1 GCA_025928415.1 Solirubrobacteraceae bacterium
CCCGCGGCTCGCTGGCCGTGCTCGCGGCGCCGCTGCTCGCGCTGCTCGCGCTGCCCGCGCTGGCCGGCCACGCCAGCGTCCAGTCCCCGGTGTGGCTGTTCGCGCCGGTCAACGTGCTCCACGTCGCGGCGATGGCCGTCTGGGTCGGCGGGCTGGTCGCCCTGCTCGCCGCGCTGCCCGCGGCGACCCGCTCGCTCGCCGCGCCGGACCGCGCGCCGCTGCTCGCCGCCGGCCTGGCGCGCTTCTCGCCGCTGGCGCTGGGCTGCGTCGTCGTGCTGGCGGCGACCGGCACGGTGCAGTCGCTGCTGGAGATCGACGCCTGGTCACAGCTGCCGGGGACCGCGTTCGGCCGGGAGGTGCTCATCAAGATCCTGCTGCTGGCATGGCTCGTCGGGCTCGGGGCGGTCAACCGCCGGCGCACGCTGCCGCGCCTGCGGGCGATCGCCGCCCGCACCGGCCCGCCCGGCGCGACCGGCCTCCTGCTGCGGCGCACGCTGCGCACCGAGCTCGCCGTCCTGGCGGTCGTCCTGGGGATCACCGGCGCGCTCGCGGGGGCGGCGCCGGCGAAGGACGCCGACACCGGGCCCGTCCAGGCGACGAGCACCATCGGGCCCGCGCAGCTCTCGCTCGACGTCGACCCGGCCCGCGCCGGGGCCAACGAGATCCACGTCTACCTCCTGGACCCGCGCACCGGCGCGCAGTACACGGCCACCAAGGAGCTCACGGTCACCGCGAGCCTGCCGGCCAAGGGCATCGGCCCGCTGCCGCTGCAGGTGCAGGCAACTGGGCCCGGCCACTACACGCTGCCGTCGGCGGTCCTCGCCGCGCCCGGGACCTGGACGCTCGACCTCGTCGCCCGCGTCTCGGACTTCGACCAGTTCGAGCGCAAGCTGAAGGTGCGCATCCGGTGAGCCCCGGCGCCGCCTCCCACCATCCCGACCCAGAGGAGCACCCGATGCCGCGCAGGACCCCCGCCGCCACCGCCGTCGCCGCGGCGGCCGCCATCGCCCTCGTCGCGGCGCCGGCCGCCGGCGCCCACGTCTCGCTGCATCCCAACGCGATCCCGGCGGGGTCGTTCGTGACCACGCAGATCCGCGTGCCGAACGAGGAGGACAGCGCGGCGACCACCGGCGTCCGCGTGCAGCTCCCGTCCGGGGTGCTGTCCGCGCTCGGCGCCACGCCGCCGGGCTGGCGCTTCGCCGCGAAGACCCGCAAGCTGGCCAAGCCGATCAAGACCGACGACGGCACGATGACCACCGAGGTGACGGAGGTGAGCTGGACCGGCGGGCGGATCCCGCCCGGGCAGTTCGCCGACTTCCCGCTCACGCTCAGCGTCCCCGCGGCGGCCAAGCAAGGCGACGTCCTGACGTTCAAGACCCTGCAGACCTACTCCGACGGCATGGTCGTGCGCTGGATCGGCGGCCCGTCGGACGACAAGCCGGCGCCGACGGTCGACATCACCGCGCCCGGCGGCCCGGTCCTCGACGTCACCGGCGGCGACGCCGGGCCGCCGCCCGAGCTGCCCGCGGGCGCCGCCGGCGGCGGCTCGTCACCCGCCGCCCCCGCTCCCCCGGCCACCCGGACGGTCGTCAAGCAGCAGGACAAGGGCCTCGCGATCGCCGCGCTGATCGTCGGCGCGCTCGGGCTCCTGGCCGGCGGCGCCGCGCTGGCCACGCGCCGACGGGCGACGTCCTAGGCCCGCGCGGCGGCGCTCTGCGCCGATGCGATGGGGACAGGCCCGTCGTCGCCACCGTCCCGCGTTCGTTGCGCGCAGTCCTCGGCGAACGGCCGCCGCGGAGGCCTTGTACGCGCGCGTCACAGGTGCGACCGTAACGGCCGCCCCCGCTCGGCAGACCGGCTTCCCATGGCTCCCACCTCGCCTCCCGCCCCGAACGAGTACCTGCTCGACTCCGCCTGGCATGCCGAGCGCGAGCGCCTCAACAGCCTCACCGGCCTCTACGACGCGCGATCGCTGGAGCTCTGCCTCGGGCTCGGGCTGACCGAAGGCTGGCGCTGCGCCGACATCGGCGCCGGGACCGGCAGCCTCGCGCAGGCGCTGGTCGAGCACGTCGGCACCACCGGCTCCGTCCTGGCGGTCGACGCCGACACGCGCTTCCTCGACCCGATCGCCTCAGAGCGCCTCGAGGTCCTGCGGCGCGACGTGACCGCCGAGCCGCTGCCGCCCGGCGCGCTCGACCTCGTCCACGCCCGGCTGCTGCTCGAGCACCTCCCCGCCCGCGACGCCGTCCTGGAGTCCATGGTCCGCAGCGTGCGGTCCGGCGGCTGGGTGCTGGTCGAGGACTTCGACTGGGTCACCGCCGCGGTGGTCGATCCGCCGTCGGACGTCCACGAGCGCGTCGTGAACGCCGCGATGGCGGTGTTCCGGCAGGCCGGCCTCGACATCGGCTACGGGCGCACGCTCCCGCGCCGGCTGACGGCGCTGGGGCTGACGGACGTCCGCACGCACGCCGAGACGGCACAGGTCCAGGCGCATCGCGACCGCGGCGTCCCGCAGTGGGAGCTGCTCGTCGACCAGCTCACCCCCGCGCTGCTCGCCGCGGGCCTCGTGACGCCGGCCGACCTCGACGCCTTCCATGCGCTGTGGCACGACGGCGCGACGGTCTGCTTCGCGCCGCTGATGGTGAGCTGCGCGGGCCGTCGCCCCTGACGGGCCGCGCTTTGCGGTCGGCGGCCGTCAGGCCAGCCGCCACGCCGCCACGGTGGCGCTCAGACCCCGCAGCGAGATCTCGCGGCGATCGTCGAGCGCGGCGGTGAGCCGGCCGCCCGCCGCCGCCCGTGTCGCCGCGCTCACCAGCGCCTCGTTGGGGAGCGCCTCGCCCGCCAGGCGCGCGGCGACGTTGACCGCGCCCCCGTACCAGTCGCAGCCGCGCATCACCGCCGGTCCGGTGTGGACGCCGACGCGGACGGGAAGCAGATCGGCGCGCGTCCCCACGTCCTCCACGGCGCGCGCGGCGAGCGCGACCGCCGCGCCGGCGTCGGGCGCCCAGATCATCACGCCGTCTCCCATCGACTTGACCTGCCACGCCCCGTGCGCGCGGCTGAGCGCGCACATCGTGCGCCGGAACTCGCCGGCCAGCGCCGCGGCCGCCTCGTCGCCGCGCTGCTCGGTCAGCGTCGTGTAGCCGGCGAGGTCGGCGAAGACGAAGGTCGGCGCCGGGTGGCGCCCCATCGACCGGCGGCGCCGGGTCGCGAGGGCCGCGCCGAGCAGCAGCAAGGCGAGGCCGGCGCCGGATGCCGCGACGACCTCGATCACGATCTGCTCCCAGGCGCTTGCAGAAACATGCGAAGGCGTATAAAACTACA
>JAICJK010000605.1 GCA_025928415.1 Solirubrobacteraceae bacterium
CCTCGAGGGCACCAACGAGTCGGTGCTCTCCCACGAGCTCAACGACGTCCTGCGCGTGCTCACGGCCTTCAGCGTCGTGATGCTGCCGCTGACGCTGATCGCCAGCGTCTTCGGGATGAACACGAAGGTCCCCGGCGAGCAGAACATCACCGGGTTCTTCATCGTGATCGGCGTGATGGTGGTCATCCTCGTCGGGATGATCGCCCTGTTCCGCAAGCGCGGCTGGCTGTAGCGCGCGGCCGCCGGCGCGGGCCCGTCCCTACGCCGCCAGGTGCGCGGTGTCGTTGAACGAGCGCAGCAGCCAGCGGCCGTCGCCGAAGACGACCAGGCGGCTGAGCGAGGCGTTGTCGGCGTGCACGAAGGCGAACGGGCGGCTGCTGGTGGCCTGGCGGCAGATCTCGCCGATGACGCCGCCGTGCAGGATCGCCGCGCCGGTCGCGCCGGCGCCGAGGCGGGCGACGATCGCCTCCACCCCCGCCCGGACGCGCGCGGCCAGCGCGGCGCCGGTCTCGGCGCCCGGGATGAGCTCCCAGCGCTCCTCGGCCAGCGCGCGCAGGGCCAGCGGGTCGCCCTCGGCCATGCGGATGCGGTACTCGCCGCCCTCCCACTCCCCGAGGTGGACCTCGCGGAGCTCGGGGACGACCACCGGCTCGAGGCCCGTGCGCGCCGCCAGCGGCGCGGCGGTCTGGGCCGTGCGCTGCAGCGTCGTGACGAACAGCGCGCTCAGGCCCGCGCCGGCGAGGCGTTTCGCGACGGCCTCAGCCTGCGCGTGACCCCCGGGCGCGAGCGGCGGATCGCCGTGTCCGTCGCGCAGCGGGAAGCGCTCGCCGGCGGCGATCGGCGCCGACGCCCCGTGGCGGACCAGCAGCACCTCGGTGGCGTCGGCCGGGAGCGCGAAGGCGTGCTGGGCGTAGCGGGCCGGAGCGGGATCGGACACGGCGCCGGAGGGTAGTGACGGGGGCTGGTAACCGACCGGCCGACCTGGTGTTGTGGGATCAGATGCCGCCCCTGGAGACCCTCGAGCGCCTCGGCGAGGCCTTCGCGCTCGACGCGCCCACGCAGCGCAAGCGCATGCTGGTGATCGTCAACCCGTATGCGACGACGGTCTCCGACCGCCTGAAGAACCTCGTCGTCTACGCCCTGCAGGGGCGCTACGAGGTCGACGCGATCGACACGCGCGCCAAGGCCGACGCGATCGGCCTGGCCCGCGAGGCGGCGCACGAGGGCTACGACGTCGTGGTCGCCTTCGGCGGCGACGGCACGCTCAACGAGGCGGCCAACGGCCTCGCCGGCTCCCCGACGCCGCTGACCACGCTGCCCGGCGGCTCGACCAACGTCTTCTGCAAGATGCTCGGGATCCCGGGCGACATCGTCGACGCCACCGAGCACCTGCTGCGCATCGCCGACGGCTGGCGCCCGCGGCGGATCGACTTGCCGCGGGTCAACGACCGCGACTTCGTGTTCTCCGCGGGCTTCGGGCTGGACGCCAGCGTCGTCGCGCGCGTCAACGCGCGCCCGCGGCTGAAGGCCCGCTACGGCCCGACGTTCTTCGTCGCGGCCGCGATCGCCACCTTCACGTCGCGCTACACGGTCAGCCCACCGCGCATCGACGTCGCGCTGCGCGACGGCGAGGGCGCCGCCGGCGTCACCGTCCTGGTCCAGAACGGCGATCCCTACACGTACTTCCGCAACCGCCCGATCCACATGGCCGAGGGCGCGCGCCTGGACGACGGCAAGCTCGCGGGCCTCGTGCTCGAGCGCTCCACCCCGACGGTCATGCCGGGCATCGTCTGGCGGGCGTTCACCGGCGCGCGCATGGTGCGCCACCGCGCGGTCACCGGCTTCTC
>JAICJK010000025.1 GCA_025928415.1 Solirubrobacteraceae bacterium
CGCCCGGCGGGCGGCCCCGCGCTGGGCGCTGACGATCAGCCGCTGACGGTGCCCGCGGCGATCCGCGCGGCGCCCGCGCCACAGCGCGCGCCGCCCGCCGCGATCGGCACGCGCCGGCCGAGGTCGCGCGACGACGTCCCGGCCCACAGCCCGTAGCAGCCGGGCGCGACGCGCCAGCCGTGCCGGTGCACGTCCCAGTAGGCGAACGCGCGGGCGTCCAGCGCCAGGTGCACGCGCGCGCGGCGGCCGGGGCGCAGGTCGACCTTCGCGAAGCCCTTGAGCTGCCGCGGCGGCTGCACGCGCCCGGGCGCCGACGGCAGGCCGAGGTAGACCTGGGGCACGGCGGTCCCCCGTCGCCCGCCGCGGTTGGCGACGTCGACGGTGACGCGCACGCCGGCGCCCCGCCGCGCGGCGCGCACGCGCAGGCCCCGCAGCGCGAAGCGCGTGTAGGACAGCCCGAAGCCGAACGGGTACGCCGGGCGCACGCGCCGCTGGTCGTAGGAGCGGTAGCCGACCAGGACGCCCTCGCCGTAGGTCACGATGCCGCCGACCCCGGGATAGAGCTTCGGATCGCCCGCGGTCGGCAGGTCGCCCTCGCGGCGGGGGAAGGTGGCCGGCAGGCGGCCGCCCGGGTCGGCGTCGCCGAACAGCAGCCGCGCGATCGCCGGGCCCCCGGCCTCGCCGGGGTACCAGGCCTCCAGCAGCCCGGCGACGCGGTGGCGCCACGGGGTCAGCACCGGCCCGGCGGTCTCGAGCACGACGATCGTGCGCCTGTTGGCGGCGGCGACCGCCGCGACGAGCTTGTCGCGGTCCACGGCGTCCTTGCTGCCGCACTCCAGCCCGAGGCACGGCTTGTCGGTGCCCTCGGCGGCGCTGTCGGCGACGACGACCACGGCGGCGTCGGCGCGGCGGGCGACCTGCGCCGCGCGCGCCGGGTCGTCGCCGGTGTCGGCCCGCACATGGACCCGCGCGCCGGCGCGCGCGGCGATCGCGTTCAGCGGGCTGGTGAAGCTCAGCGGCACGATGTCCGACGAGCCGCCGCCGTTGACGTAGCGGTCGGCGTCGGGCCCGATGACCGCCAGGGAGCGCAGCCGGCGGGCGTCGAGCGGCAGGGCGTGGTCGTTCTTCAGCAGCACCGCCCCGGCCTCGGCGGCCCGCTGCGCGATGCGCCGGTGGGCCGCGGCGTCGATCCGCGCGGGCGTGTCGGCGTAGGGCGCGCGGTCGAAGAAGCCGGTGGCGAACAGCGTGCGCAGGAGGCGGTGGACGGCGGCGTCGACCGCGGCCTGCGTGGTCCGGCCGGCGGCGATCGCCGCGCTCACCGCCGCGGGCGTGAGGTTCTCGCCGCCGTCGGCGTCGGCGAACGGCCAGGGCTCGAAGTCGAGCCCCGCCGCCAGCGCGGGGCCGATGTGCTTCGACGCGCCGTAGTCGGCCAGCACGAAGCCCCGGAAGCCCCAGTCGCGGCGCAGGATGCCGGTCAGCAGCGCCTTGTTCTCGCAGGAGTGGATCCCGTTGAGGCGGTTGTAGGAGCACATGACCGAGCCGACGTGCGCGTCCTTCACCGCGGCCTCGAAGGCCGGCAGGTAGATCTCGCGCAGCGTCCGCTGGTCGACCCGCGCGTCGACGCTGAAGCGGTTGCCGACGATGCTCCCGCCGGGTCCCGGCGCCCCCTCCTGGTTGTTGGCGGCGAAGTGCTTGACGTTCGCGATCACGCCCGCGCGCTGGGCGCCGCGGATCCACGCCACCGCCATGCTCGAGGTCAGCAGCGGGTCCTCGCCGAGGCTCTCGAACGCGCGCCCCCACAGCGGGGTGCGCAGGATGTTCACGGTCGGGGCGTAGACGACGTCGTCGCCCTTCAGCCGCGCCTCGTCGCCGACCGCGCCGCCGTAGGTCCCGGCCAGCCGCCGGTCGAAGCTCGCCGCCAGGGAGATCGAGGCCGGGAACGCCGTGCTCGGACCCTGGCGCACGCCGACCGGGCCGTCGGTCAGGTGCAGCGGCGGGACGCCGAGCCGCGGGACGCCGTCCGCGTCGCCGGTGTGCATGCCGGCCGCGCCCGCCACCCCGCCGGCCTTGTCCCCGGCGAGCAGCCCGATCCGCTCGGCGGGCGTGAGGGCGTCGACGAGCAGCGCGGCGCGGCGATCGGGCGACAGCGACCTGTCGCACCACGGATGCGCGCCGCAGGGCCCGCCCTGCGCGTGCGCGCTGCCGGCGGCGCCGAGCGCGAGCGCGAGCGCGACTGCCACTCCGCCGAGCAGCCTCATGCCGCGGCCGCCTTGCCGAGCACCGCGAAGTAGCCGAACGGCGGGCCCACGCGCCGCGCGAAGCGCAGGCCGGCGCCCGGGGCACGGGCGCGCAGCGCCTGCGTGGTGACCATGTGCGGGTCGCCCAGCAGCTCCCCCACGACCAGCCGTCCGCCGGGCTTGAGCACCCGGGCGAGCTCGCGCAGCGCGACGTCCTGCTCGGGGACCTCGCCGAGGACGGCGACGAGATAGGCGGCGTCGAAGGTCGCGTCCGGGTAGGGCAGCGACGTGGCGTCGCCCCGGCGCGGCTCGATGTTGACCACGCCCGCCTCCCGCGCGCGGCGCATCGTGTGGTCGAGCATCCGCTGCTGCACGTCGAGGACGTGCAGCGTCCCGCCGGGCTCGAGCAGCCGGGCCGTCGCGAGGCTGTAGTAGCCGGTGCCCGGACCGACCTCCAGGGCCGTCTGGCCCGGCTGCGGGTCGAGCGCCTCGCGCAGCCGCTCGCGGGTGATGAGCGGATGGGGCGCCTCGACCCAGAAGCGCTGCCCATACGGGCACGCCGAGGGGTGCGCGCGCCACCACAGCGCGCCGGCGCCCAGCGCGCCGGCGCCGAGCAGGACGGTCCTGGTGCGGGCCCTCATCGGCTCCCATCCTGCCCGAACGCGGGCCGCGGCGCGCGCGGCGGACGGCAAACCACGGACCGCGACGGGGGAGGAATCCGCACCGCGGCGGGGACCTGCCCCGGTTGGCGGCGCAGCGCGCAGCCGTGAGGCTCGCTGTCCCGACCAAAGGAGCCTCGCGTGTTCAAGACCATCATCATCGGCATCGACGGGCACGACGGCGGGGCCGACGCGCTGGCGCTCGCCGGGCGGCTGGCGGACGACGACACGCGGCTGGTCGCCGTCTGCGTGGCCGTGCTCGACGCGCGCGTGAGCCGCGCCGTGAGCCTCGACTACGACGCCGTCGTCGTCGAAGGCGCCGACGAGGTCGCGGCGGCGGCCGCCGCCGCCGATCCGCGGATCGAGACCGTCCCGGCGGTCGCAGGCTCCGCGGCCGCCGGCCTGCACGACGTCGCCGCGCGCGAGGGCGCGGACCTGGTGGTCATCGGCTCGTGCCGCCGGGGCCGCATCGGGCGGATCCTGTCGGGCGACGACACGCGCGAGATCGTCCGCTCGGCGCCGTGCCCCGTCGCCGTCGCGCCGATCGGCTACGCCCAGGCGGACAAGCCGATCGCCGCGGTGGGCGTCGGCTACGACGGCGGCCCGGAGGCCGCTGCGGCGCTGGCGCTCGCGCGCCGCCTGGCGGCGCGCGCGGGAACGCGGCCGCGGGCGATCGACGTCGTGAGCGTCCCCAACTGGGCGATCGCGCCCGGCGGCGCGGTCTACCTCGGCCTCGAGGAGGAGCGCCGGGCCGCGCAGGAGCGCCTGGACGCACTCGAGGGCGTCGAAGGGGAGGCGCGGACGGGCTCCGCCTTCCAGGACCTGCGGGCGTTCTCGCGCGAGGTCGACCTGCTCGTCGTCGGGTCGCGCCGCCAGGGCGCGCTCGGGCGCATCGTGCTCGGCAGCGCTTCCGAGAGCCTGCTCGGCGGCTCGGAGTCCCCGCTGATCATCGTGCCGCGACCCGTCGGGGTCGCCGGAGAGGCCGCCACCGCGGACGCGCCTTCCTAGGCGTCGTCCAGCAGCCCGTGGTCGATCGCGTAGCGGACGAGCTCGGCGCGGGTCGAGCGCCGCAGCTTCTGCTGGACGTGGGCGCGGTGGGTCTCCACGGTGCGGATCGACAGGAAGAGCTGCTCGCCGATCTCGGCGTTGGTGTGACCGAGGGCGATGAGCCGCAGGACCTCGACCTCGCGCGGGCTGAGGTCGTCGGGGTTGCCCGTCACCGGCGGCGGGGCCGCAGCGAGCTTGGCGCCGAGCGACGGGTTGAGGTAGGTCTCCCCCGCCGCAGCGCGCCGCACCGCCTCGACCAGCTCGGCGTCGGCGGCCTCCTTGAGCACGTAGGCCGCGGCGCCGGCGCGCAGCGCCCGGCGGGCGAACTCCGGGTCCTCCTGCATCGTCAGCACGACCGTGCGCGTGCCCGGCGAGCGCTCCGTCACCCCGGGCAGGGCGTCGAGCGAGCTGAGGTCGCCGGGCATGTTGAGGTCGAGCACCAGCACGTCGGGCTTGTAGCCCAGGACCGCGCGCAGCGCGGACTCGGCGTCGCCGGCCTCGGCGACGACCTCCATGCCCTCCTCGGCGTCGAGGAGCAGACGCAGGCCCGTGCGCACGACGGCATGGTCATCGGCGAGCACCAGGCGGATCGACACAGCCGCGCACCCTACGCCAGACGCCCGCTGTCATCCGGAGAGATCACGGACCGGGTCGGCGGCGCGATGCCGATGGCGCCGGCGCCGGCCCGGGGTAGCGTAGGGGCATGAGCTCGACAGATCCTCTCGATCCGCGTCGCGTGGTGGTTCTCGGCGCCGGCGTGGCCGGGCTGGAGGTGGTGCTCGGGCTCCGGGCGCTCGCCGGCACGCGCGTGGCGGTGACGCTCGTCTCCCCCGACGCGCGGTTCTCGCTGCGCGCGCTCGAGGTCGCGCGGCCGTTCTCGCGCGGGCACGCCAGCGCGATGGACCTGGCCGCCTTCGCGGCCGAGCAGGGCGCGGAGTTCGTGCGCAAGGCGGTCACGACCGTCGATCCCGAGCGGCGGGTGGCGGTCTGCGACGACGGCGACGAGATCGCCTACGACGCACTGGTCGTCGCGCTCGGCGCGGTCTCGCGACCGGCGTTCTCGCACGTCGTGAGCTTCGGGACGGGCGATCCGCTGGCGCTCAACGCGATCCTCGCCGACGTCGAGCAGGGGTACACGACGTCGGTGGCGTTCGTCGTGCCCAAGGGCACGAGCTGGCCGCTGCCGCTGTACGAGCTCGCGCTGATGACCGCCGAGGAGATCTACGCGATGGGCATCGATCACGCCCGGCTGCACCTGATCACTCCGGAGAGCGCGCCGCTGGAGGTCTTCGGCCTGGAGGCCAGCCGCGCCGTGCGCGAGCTGCTCGACGCGGCCGGCATCGCCCTCCACACGTCCGTCAGCGCCCAGGTGCCCGCCACCGGCACGATCGACACCGGCTTCGGGGATCCCCTGCGGGTGGACCGCATCATCGCCCTGCCGGTGCACGACGGGCCCCACTTGCCCGGCCTGCCCGCCGACGCCCACGGCTTCATCCACGTCGACGAGCACGCCCGCGTGCGCGGCCTGCGCGACGTCTACGCCGCGGGCGACGCCACCGACCAGCCGATCAAGCAGGGCGGCCTCGCCGCACAACAGGCCGACCAGATCGCCGCCCAGATCGCCAGGGACGCCGGCGCCGACGCGCCGGCTCCCGACCCGCATCCCGTCCTCCACGGCCGCCTGCTGACCGGCCATCGCGATCGGTTCCTCCAGCGCGAGCTCGGCGAGCAGCGCAGCGAGGCCACTCCGCAGCCGCTGTGGTGGCCCCCCGCCAAGGTCCATGCCACCTATCTGGCGCCGTACCTCGAGGAGCACCAGCTCACCACGCTGCCGAGCCACGAGGAGCACCCCGCCGTCGAGATCCGCGTGCCCGTGCGTCACGAGCAGCGCGGCGGGCCCGGCGTCCCGGGCGAAGACCCGCACGATCCCGCGACATGAGGGCCGCGCCTGCGGCCGCCGGGCTGCGGACTTCCCACAGGATCGTCGCGCCCTAGCCACGATGTGCCCGGGCCCGCGGTGATCGACGATGACGGCATGTACTCCACGATCGTCGTCGGCGTCGACGGGCACCCCGGTGGCCGTGACGCGATCGCCCTGGCCCGGACCCTGGGAGGCACGGCCAGCGACCTGGTCCTCGTCCACGTCTGGAAGGGCGTGGACGGGGTGATGGCCGCGGCGGCCGGCGCCCAGCCGCCCGTGCGCGCGGGCGAGGACTTCCTCGAGCAGGCGCGGCGGGAGCTCGGGCGCCCGTGCCGCACGGTCACCCACCAGGCGGCCTCGGTCGCCGGCGGCCTGCGCCGCCAGGCCGAGCTGCTGGGCGCCGACCTGCTGGTCGTCGGCTCGTCGCGGCGCCAGGGGGCCGGGCGGGTGCTGCTCGGAGACGACGCGCTCGCGGCGCTGCACGCGGCGCCGTGCGCCCTGGCCGTGGCCCCGCGCGGCCTCGCCGCCGACGCGGTGCACCGGCCGGGTCCGGAGGGCGACGCCGCCGTCGCCGCCGCCCGGGCCATCGCTCGCGAGCAGGGCGCCGAGCTGCACGCGACGACCGTGCTGCCGCTCCTGCCGAGCGTCTGGGAGGGCCCGCCGTTCGCCTACGTCGACGTCGTCGAGGACATCACCGGCGAGCACGAGCGGAGCGCGCGCGAGCAGCTCACGGCGCTCGGGCCGGACGTTGTGGGCCACGTCGCCCGCGGCCTGGCGATCGAGGAGCTCGTCCGCGCCTCGCAGGACGTCGACCTGCTGGTGGTCGGCTCGCGCGCGCACGGGCCGTTGCGGCGGCTGCTGCTCGGCAGCACGGCCGACGGCGTGGTGCGCGACTCGGCCTGCCCGGTCCTGGTGGTCACGCGGGGCGCGAGCGAGGCGCCCTCCGAGCCGACCGCCGCCGCCCCTCCGGCCGGCGCGGGCGCCTGACATGCCGAGCCGGGAGGCGGTGGCCGCCGACGCGCTGGCCCACGCCGACCCTGCGTGCCTGCGCGAGAGCCTGGCGCGCATCGGCGGGGAGCCCGTGGAGCTGCGCGAGACGCACACCGCGCTCGTGTTCCTGACCGGCGAGCGGGCCTACAAGCTCAAGAAGCCCGTCCACTTCGACTTCGTCGATCATCGCCGGGCGGCCGACCGGGCCGCCGCGTGCCATCGCGAGCTCGCGCTCAACGAGGGCCTGGCGCCCGGGATCGGGATCGCGGTGCGCGCGGTCGTCCCGGTGCAGGACGGCTACGAACTGGGCGACGCCGGTGATGCGCGCGCGGTCGACCACGTCATCGAGATGCGCCGCTTCGACGAGGCGCAGACGATGCGGGCGCTGCTGGAGCGCGGCGCGCTGACCGTGGAGCAGGCGCGCGCGGCGGGCGCGGCCATCGCCCCGTTCCACCGGCGCGCCGGCGTCGTGCGCGAGGCGATCGACCACCGCGCGCTCGTCCACCGCAACCTCGAGGCGCTGGTCCCGCTCGCCGCGCCGCACGTCCCGCCGCACGAGCTGCTCGCGCTCGAGCGCTGCGCCGACGCCTTCCTGCTCGGCTACGAGGACGTGCTGTCGGCCCGCGCCCGCAGCGGCACGATCGTCGACGGACATGGCGACCTGCGGGCCGAGCACGTGCTCTTCGAAGGCGACCGGGTGCTGGTCGTCGACCGGCTGGAGTTCGACGATCTGCGGCGCGTCGACGTGGCCGACGACCTCGCCTTCCTGCTGATGGACCTCGAGAGCCGCGGCGGCGGGAACTTCGCCGAGCCGGTCCTCGACGGTTACGTCCGGGCCGGCGGCGCCGCCCCGCCCGCCGCGCTGCTCGCGTTCTTCGGCGCCTACCGCGCCCAGGTGCGGGCCAAGGTCGACCTGCTCCGCGCCGGGCAGGGCGCGGGTGACGTACCGGACGCCGGCGGGGCCGCCCGCGCGCGGGAGCTCCTGCGCCTCGCCCGCCGGCTCGGCTGGCGGGCGCGGGGGCCGCTGATCCTGCTCGTCACCGGCCCGCCGGCGTCGGGCAAGTCGACGCTCGCCGCCGCCCTGGGCCGCTGCTCCGGGCTGCCCGTGCTGTCCTCGGACACGGCGCGCCGGGTCGCCGGCTCGCCGGGTCACGCCGACTACAGCCTGGATGCGCGGGCGCGCGTCTACGAGCAGCTCGCCGCGCTCGCGGGCTCCACCCGCGCCGTCATCATCGACGCGACGTTCGGCGAGCCCGAGCTGCAACACGCGTTCGCCGCGGGCCTGGAGGCGTCGCGGCCGCTGCTGGCCATCGAGTGCGTCGCGAGCGACGACGTGCGCGCCGGGCGCGCCCGCCGGCGTCGCGCGGAGGGCGGTTCGAACTCCGACGCGGGCCCGGAGGTCGCCCGCGAGCTCGGGGCGCGCTTCGTCCCGGTCGGCGGCCTGCCCGACGACGCGCACCTGGCGGTCGACACCGAGCTGCCGCTGGAGCTGCAGGTCGACGAGGTCGAGGCGTGGCTGGACACGCGCCTGGCCCGGGGGACCGGGCTGTGAGCGAAGCCGCGGGCGCGGGCGCGGGGCCGCGCGTGCTCGTGCTCAACGCGGGGTCGAGCAGCCTCAAGCATGCCGTCCTGGACCCCGATGGCGAGCTGGGCGACCGCGGCGCGGAGCGCTGGGCCTCGGGCGAGGGCGCCCAGCGCCACGCCCGCGCGGTGCGCCACGTGCTCGAAGGTGTGGGACCCGTCGACGCCGTCGGCCACCGCGTGGTGCACGGCGGCCCCGCACTGCTCGAGCCCGCGCGCATCGACGCCGTCGTGCGGCGGGCGATCGAGGCGGCCGCCGAGCTGGCGCCGCTGCACAACGCGTCCGCGCTGCTGGGCATCGACGCGGCGTCCGGCGCCCTGCCCGGCGTGCCGCAGGTCGCCTGCCCGGACACCGCCTTCCACGCGACGCTGCCGCCGCACGCGCGCGTCCTCCCGCTGCCGGAGGCGTGGCGCGAGCGCGCCGGGCTGCGGCGGTACGGCTTCCACGGGCTCAACGTCGAGTGGTGCGCGCGACGGGCCCCCGAGGTGCTGGACCGCCCGGCGACGGCGGCGCTGGTGGTCTGCCACCTCGGCTCCGGCTGCTCGGCCAGCGCGGTGCGCGACGGCCGGTCGGTGGACACCACGATGGGCTGGTCGCCGCTGGAGGGAATGCCGATGGCCACCCGCTCGGGCTCGCTGGACCCCGACGTCGTGCTGCGGCTGCTGCGCCTCGGCGTGGGCGAGCCCGCGCTGTCGGAGGGCCTGCAGCACGCCTCGGGCGTGACCGCGCTGGCCGGCCACGGCGACCTGCGCACGCTGCTCGAGGCGCCCGAGGACGACGAGCGCGCCGCGCTCGCGCTCGCGGTCTTCGTCCGCGGCGCCGCACACGCGATCGCGCAGATGGCCGCCAGCCTCGGCGCGCTGGACGCCCTCGTGTTCACGGGCGGCGCGGCCGAGGGCTCGCCGCGCCTGCGCGCCCTGATCGCCGAGCGCCTCGCGCCGCTCGGGGTCGTCCTGGACCCCGGGGCGGCGGACGACGGCGTCGGGGCCGACCGGCCGATCCACGCCGCGGGCAGCCGCGTCGCCGTGGCCGTCGTGGCCGCCAACGAGGAGGCGATGATCGCCGCGCACACCGTGGCGACCCTCGCCCGGGCATCCTGACGCCATGGCCGCACCGATCGACGACGCCGAGCTCGACGACCTCCTGGCCTGGTGGGCCGCCGCCAACTACCTGACCGCAGCGCAGATCTACCTCCGCGAGAACGCGCTGCTGCGCGAGCCGCTGCGCCCCGAGCACATCAAGCCCCGCCTGCTGGGCCACTGGGGCACGTCGCCCGGGCTGAACCTGGTCTACGCGCACTGCAACCGCCTCATCCGCCGCACGGGCCAGGCGACCCTGTTCGTCGCCGGGCCCGGGCACGGCGGGCCCGCGGTGGTGGCCTGCACGTACCTCGAGGGCACCTACTCCGAGGTCTATCCGCACGTGTCGCGCGACGCCGACGGCCTGCGGCGCCTCGTCCGGCAGTTCTCCACCCCGGGCGGGATCCCGAGCCACGTCTCGGTCCCCACCCCCGGGTCCATCCACGAAGGCGGCGAGCTCGGCTACGCGCTCGTGCACGCCTTCGGGGCGGCGTTCGACGACCCCAGGCTGCTCGTGACCTGCGTCGTCGGTGACGGCGAGGCGGAGACCGCGGCGCTGGAGGGCTCGTGGAAGTCGCTGCGGTTCCTGAACCCGGCCCGCGACGGCGCGGTACTGCCCGTCCTGCACCTCAACGAGTACAAGATCTCCGGGCCGACCGTCCTCGGCCGCTCGACCGACGCGGAGGTCTGCGCGCTGCTGCAGGCGCACGGGTGGGCGCCGGTCGTCGTGGCCGGCGACGAGCCGCGCGACGTGCACCGCCGCTTCGCCGCAGCGCTGGACGACGCCCACGCGGCCATCGGCGAGATCCAGCGCGCGGCCCGGGCGGACGGTGCCCGCACGCGGCCCCGCTGGCCGGCGATCGTGCTGCGCACGCCGAAGGGCTGGACGGGGCCGAGGACCGTCGACGGCGTCCAGGTCGAGGGCACCTTCCGCGCCCACCAGGTCCCGCTGGCGGGCGTGCGCGACAACCCACAGCACCTGGCCCAGCTCGAGGCCTGGCTGCGCTCCTATGCGCCCGAGGAGCGCTTCGACGCCGCCGGCGCGCTCGTCGAGCGGCTGGCCGCCCTGGCGCCGGCCGGCGACCGGCGGATGGGCGCGCTGCCGCAGGCCAACGGCGGGACGCTGACCCGCCCGTTGCGGCTGCGCGGGCTGGAGGGCTACGCGGCGCAGGTCGGGGAACCGGCCACGACGCGGGAGGAGTCCACGCGCCACCTCGGCACGATGCTGCGCGACGTCTACGCCGACAACGCCGAGACCTTCCGGCTGTTCTGTCCCGACGAGACGAACTCCAACCGGCTCGGCGCGGTGTTCGAGGTCTCCGACCGCTGCCTCATGGACGCGGCGCCCGGCGACGAGCAGGTCTCGCCGGAGGGCCGCGTGATGGAGGTCTTGAGCGAGCATCTCTGCGAGGGCTGGCTGGAGGGCTACCTGCTGACCGGCCGCCATGGGCTGTTCGCGACCTACGAGGCCTTCGCGATGGTGAGCGCGTCGATGGCCATCCAGCACGCCAAGTGGCTGGAGGAGGGACGCCGCCTGGGCTGGCGCGCCCCCGTCCCCGCGCTGAACGTCCTGCTCACCTCGACCTGCTGGCGCAACGACCACAACGGCTTCAGCCACCAGGGCCCCGGCCTGCTGGACGCGATGATCTCGCTGCGCGGCGAGGTCATCCGCGCCTACCTGCCCCCCGACGCCAACTGCCTGCTCGCGGTCGCCGAGCACTGCCTGCGCAGCCGCGACTACGTCAACCTGATCGTCAGCGACAAGCAGCCGCAGCTGCAGTACCTCGACCTCGAGGCCGCCCGCACGCACTGCGCCGCGGGCGCCGGGATCTGGGCCTGGGCGTCGACCGCGGGCAGCGTCGAGGAGGCCGACCTCGTCCTGGCCGGCGCGGGCGACGTCCCCACCCAGGAGATCGTGGCGGCCACCGACCTGCTGCGCGAGCACGTGCCCGACCTGCGCGTGCAGACCGTCAACGTCGTCGACCTGATGGCGCTCGCGCCGCCGCATGTCCACCCCCACGGCCTGGACCCGGAGCGCTTCCGGGCGCTGTTCGGCGACGACCGCGAGGTCGTGATGGCCTTCCACGGCTACGCCCGGTCGGCCCACCAGCTCCTGCACGGCCGCCCGGATCCGGCGCGCTTCCATGTGCACGGGTTCTGGGAGCAGGGGACCACGACGACCCCGTTCGACATGCTCGTCCTCAACGACCTGAGCCGCTACCACCTCTGCCTGCAGGCGCTCGCGCGGACGCCGCGCCGCCCGCCGGGCTGCGAGGAGCTCGAGCGGTACTGCCGGGCCCAGCTCGAGCGCCACCACGCCTACGTGCGCGAGCACTTCGAAGACATGCCCGAGGTCCGCGACTGGGTACGGGCGCCCGCGTGAGCCCCCCTGCGGCCGCGACCCTACGGAGGCAACACCGAAGTACAACTGTGAAGCGGTACAGTCGGGACATGGACATCCCCCACCCGCTCCCCGGTCCGCTCGTCGAGCTGATCGCCGCGCGCTTCCGGGTGGTCGGCGAGCCGATGCGCATCCGGCTGCTCGACCGCCTCCGGGACGGCCCGGCGACCGTCAACGAGCTGACCCGCGCGCTCGGCGCCTCCCAGCAGAACGTCTCCAAGCATCTCGGCGTCCTGCACCAGGCGGGCATCGTGAGCCGCAGCAAGCAGGGCACCTCGGTGCGCTACGCGATCGCCGACGAGACCGTCTTCGCGCTCTGCGAGCAGGTCTGCGGCGGGCTGCGCCGCCAGCTCGACGACCTCGACGACGTGCTCAGCGCGGCGTAGCGCGACGCGATGATCTTCCGCCAGATCACCCACGACGACCTCGGCTGCGCGTCCTACCTGATCGGCGACGAGGATGCGGGCGTCGCCGCGGTCGTCGACCCCAAGCTCGACATCGAGGAGTACCTCGCCCTCGCGCGCTACATGGGCGTCCGCATCGAGCACATCCTCGAGACGCACAACCACGCCGACCACGTCTCCGGCCACGGCCGGCTGGCGGCGGCGACGGGCGCGCCGATCCACATCCACCGCGACGCGGCGCCGGACTACGACCACGAGCCGTTCGACGACGGCTGGGAGCTCGCGCTGGGCTCGGTGCGCGTGCGCGCGCTGCACACCCCCGGCCACCGGCCCGAGCACACGGCCTTCGCGCTGGTCGACACCGCCCGCGGCCCGGAGCCGTGGGCTGCGCTGACCGGCGACACGCTGTTCGTCGGCGACATCGCGCG
>JAICJK010000626.1 GCA_025928415.1 Solirubrobacteraceae bacterium
CGTGGTGTCGGAGGCGGTGGTGTCGCCGACGACCTGCGCCTTGACCTGCTCGGCCAGCCCGTTGACGACGTCGTCGTAGATCCTCGGCCCCGCGAGCACGCGCGTGGCCGCGGTGCAGTCCTGGCCGGCGTTGTAGTAGCCGGTGCCCGCGATCGTCTCCATCGCGGTCTCCATGTCCACGTCGTCGAAGACGATCACCGGCGCCTTGCCGCCGAGCTCGAGGTGGACGCGCTTGAGCGTCTGGGCGGCGTGCTCGGCGATCCACTTGCCGGTGTCGACGGAGCCGGTCAGCGAGACCAGGTCGATGCCGGGGTGCTCGACCAGCGCGGCGCCCGGCGCGTTGCCGCCGACGACCACGTTGAGGACGCCCTTGGGCAGGATGTCGGCCGCCAGCTCGGCCAGGCGGACCGCGGTGACCGGGGTCGACGGCGCCGGCTTGAGGACGGTCGTGCAGCCCGCGGCCAGCGCGGGGCCGATCTTCCAGATGGCCATCATCAGCGGGTAGTTCCAGGGCGCGATCTGGCCGACGACGCCGACGGGCTCGCGGCGGATCCAGGAGGTGTAGCCCTCCATGTACTCCCCGGCGGCCTTGCCCTCGAGGTTGCGCGCGGCGCCCGCGAAGAAGCGCAGGTTGTCGGCCATGACGGGGATCTCGTCGGCCTTGACGGCCTCGATCGGCTTGCCGGCGTTGGCCGACTCGAGCTCGGCGAGCTCGTCGCCGTGCTCCTCGATGACGTCGGCCAGGCGCAGCAGCGCGGTCGAGCGCTCGGCCGGCGTGGTGCGCCCCCAGGTCTCGAAGGCTCTCGTCGCGGCCTCGACGGCCCGGTCGACGTCGGCCGCGCCGGAGTCGGCGGCGCGCGCCAGCTCCTCGCCGGTCGACGGGTTGAGCACCGAGGTCGTGGCCCCCTCGGCCGCGGCGGCCCACTCGCCGTCGATGAAGTTCCTCAGCTCGGTCGCGGTCGTGCTCATGCACCGAAGCTACCAGCCGCCGCGCTCGCCGCCCCGGCCTTCCTGCCGCCCCGGACAAGCGGGCCCCGGCACGGGCGCCACGTTGACCAAACGCCGCGGCCGGCGCGGGCGTCCCGGGGGCCCCGCGCTGCGCCGCGTCGCCCCACTAGGCTGCCCGCCCATGGCGCTCTTCAACGACCCCCAGGAGGTCTACGGGGCCTTCGGCCGCCTGCTCTTCGACCTGGTCAACGACGCGGAGCAGATGGGCCGCTTCCAGCGCACGGGCAACACCGTGCAGTGGGTGCTGCGCCGACCGGACGCGATGATCACGGTGCAGACGGTGCCGGAGGTGACGCCGCAGATCGATCTGGGGCCGACGCGCCTGCGCCCGGACGTCGTCCTGACGATGGACGCCGAGACCGCGCACCAGTTCTTCCTCGGCGAGCTGAACCCGACGGTCGCGCTCGCGCACGGGCAGATCAAGACGCGCGGGCCCGCCGCGAAGGTGCTCGAGCTCATCCCGCTGCTGCGGCCGGCGTTCGACCGCTACCGGGCGATCGTGCAGGAGGCCGGCGACGGGTTCCCGGCGGCGATCGCGCTGCGCCCGGAGCCGCGCCCGGCGCGCCGCCCGGCGGAGGAGCCGTCCGCGGCAGAGGAGCCCGCCGCCGAGAAGCCGGCGGCCGCGGCGGACGAGCCGCCCGCGGCAGAGGAGCCCCCCGCCGAGGAGCCGGCGGCCGCGGCGGACGAGCCACCCGCGGCAGAGGAGCCCCCCGCC
>JAICJK010000610.1 GCA_025928415.1 Solirubrobacteraceae bacterium
CGTGCTGTGGGGCCTGCTGATGGCGTTCTTCCTGGCGGGCACGCGCTTCCTCGTCCACCTCGTCTACGAGCAGCCGCTGCGCGGGTTCCGCACGGCGCGCGACGCCCGCACGGTGCTCATCGTCGGCGCCGGCGACGGCGGCCGCGCCGTGCTGCGCGAGGTCCTGCGCAACCCGGAGCTGCGGCTGCGCCCGCTCGGGTTCATCGACGACGACCCGCGCAAGCAGAACATGCGGGTCGATCGCGGCCTGGCCGTGCTCGGCACCACCGCGGAGCTCGCCGACGTGCTGGACGACGTCGAGCCCGACGAGGTGCTGATCGCGATCCCGTCCGCGCCGGGGACGATGCGCGCGCGGGTGGTGAGCGCGTGCCGGGCGCGCGGGGTGCCGGTGCGCACGCTGCCCACCGTGTTCGAGCTGCTGCAGAACGGCGGCCGGCTCACCCGGCAGATCCGCGACGTGCGCGTGGAGGACATCCTCGGGCGCGACCCGGTGCGGATGGAGGTCGAGCTGGTGGGCGGCTATCTCACCGGCCGCTGCGTCATGGTCACGGGCGCCGGGGGGTCGATCGGCGCCGAGCTCTCGCGCCAGATCGCCCGCGTCGGGCCGAGCACGCTCGTGCTGCTCGACCACGCCGAGGAGAGCCTGTTCGAGATCCACCGCGAGCTCGCACAGGACCGCCACTTCGCCAACGCGGTGGCCGTGCTGGCCGACTGCAAGGACGAGGAGCGCGTCCGCGACGTGCTGGCCGAGCACCGGCCCACGGTGGTCTTCCACGCCGCGGCCTACAAGCACGTGGCGATGCTGGAGCGCGACCCGGCGCAGGCCGTGCGCAACAACGCCCTGGGCACGCGGGCGGTCGTCCGGGCGGTCGGCGACGCCGGGGTCAAGACGTTCGTGCTCGTCTCCACCGACAAGGCGGTCGAGCCGACGACGGTGATGGGCGCGTCCAAGGCGCTGGCGGAGTGGGCCGTCGAGGCGGCCGACGCACGCTACGAGGACACCGCGTTCTGCTCGGTGCGGTTCGGCAACGTGCTGGGCTCGTCGGGCTCGGTGGTGCCGATCTTCCGCCGCCAGATCGCCGCCGGCGGGCCGGTGACGGTGACCGACCAGGGCATGACGCGCTACTTCATGACCATCCCGGAGGCCGTCCAGCTGGTCATCCGGGCCGGGTCGCTGGCCGCGGGCGGCGAGGTGTTCGCGCTCGAGATGGGCGAGCCCGTGTCGATCATGGAGCTGGCCCAGGACATGATCCGGTTCTCGGGCCTGGAGCCGGGGCGCGACATCGCGATCGAGATCGTGGGCGCGCGCCCGGGCGAGAAGCTGCACGAGCAGCTGTTCAACTCCTACGAGCGGCCGCAGCCCACCCCGGCGCAGAAGATCATGCGGGCCGTCCGCCCGCCGGTCGACCCGGCGTGGGTGGAGTACGTGTTCGACAAGGTGTCCCTGCTCGTGGCCGAGGGGGACGCGGCGGGCCTGGCCGCCGCCGTGGCGGAGCTGGCGGACGCCCGCACGGCGATGGTCGAGGCGTCCTCGGAGACCCCCGGCGGGGCCGCCGCCTAGACTGGGGCGCTGACGCATGGTCTTGCTCGCGTTCTCGCTCCAGGACCAGATCGAGAAGTACGGCGCCTACGTCGGCATCGTCGCCTTCTTCGGCCTGGCCATCCTGTCGTTGCTCTACTTCGCCCAGGCGCGCGAGGTCAAGCGCCTGCGCGACTGGGCCGGCCGCGCGCCCGAGCGGGCGGCCGAGGTGGAGGCGATGGCCATCGAGCACGCCGAGGAGCTGCGCCGGGCGCGGCAGGAGCCGGCGCCCGCGCCGGCTCA
>JAICJK010000134.1 GCA_025928415.1 Solirubrobacteraceae bacterium
AGGCTACGAGGCCGGGCCGGAGGGCCTCGAGATCCTCGTCTTCGGCGCGCCCGATCTCGGCGAGGATCCGCGCCAAGACGTGGAGGGCCGGCGCGACTGGTGGGCTGACTGACCAGCGCCGGGGCACGCCTCTGTCACGTCTGCTGCTCGCCGCTTGTCATGGGAGCAATGACCACGACAGACGGAGGCACAGCAATGCTGGAGAAGGTCTTCTACACGAGCGTGCTCGTCAGCGACCAGGACAGGGCGCTCGACTTCTACACGAACGTCCTCGGCCTGGAGAAGCGCGTCGAGAACCCGACGCCCGACGGGCCGCGGTTCCTGACCGTCGGCGTCAGCGGGGACGACTTTCAGCTGGTGCTCTGGCCCGGGACACCGGGGCAGGCCGAGCCGGCGATGGGACGCCCCCCGGCGTCGATCACGATCGAGACCGACGATTGCCGGACGACGGTCGAGGAGCTGAAGTCGCGCGGCGTCGAGTTCGTGTCGGATGTCCTCGAGTTCCCCTGGGGCTACGTCGCGCAGTTCCAGGATCCCGACGGCAACCGGCTGCAGGTACGACAGGGCCGCTAGCCGCAGCCCGGCTCCCCGCGCCCGCATCGCGCCCGGCGCTGCCGAGAGGGCGCACCTCCGGCCGCGCCGGCGCGCCGGGCACCGCACGGCCCCGGGCGGCGCCGAGACCGGGCCGAGCGCCCATCAGAGGTTGGGGCGTGGCCGGGTCTCCCGGTCGCGCTTGGCGGCGTACAGCGCGTCATCGGCCCGGGCGAGCAAGGATCCGAAGCTGTCGCCGTCGGCGAGTTCGGCGAGCCCGGCGGTGATCGAGGCACCGGCTCGGCGTGTCTCCAGGACGGCCCGGATGGTGGAGATCCGGTCGGCCGCCACCCCGAGTGTCGTCTCCGAGAGCGCGCAGACGAACTCGTCGCCACCCCAGCGCAACGTGATGTCGTAGGAGCGCATCGTCGAGACGATGGCCGCGGCTGCGTCGCGTAGGAGCGCATCGCCGCTCGCGTGCCCCTCGCTGTCGTTGACGGCCTTGAGCCCGTCGACGTCGATGATCGCGAGGACCATCGTCCTGCCAGAACGGCGCGAGCGGTCGATCTCGCCGATCACCGACATCTCCCCCGTCCCGCGGCGGAAGACGCCGGTCAGCTCGTCCAGCCCGGCGGAGAAGCGGTCCGCCGCAGCCGCTTCGCGTTCCGCCGCGGCGGCCGCGCGATCCGCGGCGGCGGCGAGTCGCTCCACGGCCGACTGTCGCCTGCGAGACGCCGCGGCCACCCGAAGCGCTCTCAGCCCGGCGCTCAGGTCATCGCTTTCGCCCGCCTCGGCAGCGCGTCGCTCGCGCTCGTCGGCCGCCCTGTCGCGCGCATCCGCCGCATCGTCGCGGGCCTGGGCGATGCGGTCGCGCGCCGCTGCGGCGACGTCGCGCACGCGGGCCGCCTCGTCCCGCGTGGACGCGCTCGCCAGCCTACGGCCGGTGACCTTCGACCGATCCGCCGCCGCAGCATCGCGCTCCTGACTGGCCGCGTCGCGTTCCAGGCGCGACGCCTGATGCGCCTGTGCGGTCGCCGTGGACTCGGGGTCGTGAGCCTGCTCCCGATCCGCCGCCGCCTGATCGCGGTCCGACGCCTGCTGATCGCGATCGGCGAGCGCCTGATCTTCGTCGGAGAGCATCTGATCCGTCTCCGAGGCCGCCTGGTCGACATCGGCCTGGGTCTGGTCGAGGTCGGAGGTCGTCTGATCGATGTCTTGCTGGGACGCGGCCTTGGCATCGCGCCGCAACTCGACGATGGCGGCGGCCGGCGTCACGCTCCCATCACCATCGTTGCGGCCGCCCCGCTGCGTCATCGCGGGGGCCCCCGCAGTTCGGGCGCGAGGCCCACGGACGGAGAGGGCGCGTCGCGTGCCGTCGCGGCGAGCTGCAGGAGAACCTGCACCGGGGGTTGGGCGCCGTGAAGCTCGAGGACCTCCACCTGATCGCCGGCCGGCGTCAGGGTGAACAGCGCGTCGACATGGGCTGGACCACGCAGGACGATCAGGCGACGGCCGCGGTCCTGCGCGCTGGTGGTCGACTCTGCGATCACGTGAGCACCGCTTGCGTCCATGAACTCGAGGCGCCTCAGGTCGAGCACGACGAGCCGCGCACGGGACGTGGCGGCGCGCAGCGTTCGCTCGAGGCGAGGAGCGGTGGCCAGGTCCAGTTCGCCGGTGGCGCGGATCCAAGCCGCGCCGAGCCCGCTCTCACTCCATTCGCAGGTAAAACCAGGTAACGCAGCGCGCTGGGCCGTGGCGACCGCGACATCAGGGGGAAGGCCCTTCCGCATCTCACTCTCCAGTGCAACGAGAAGCAGGACAACGGAAGTCTGGAGATGATGCCGATCCCAAGCTACGAACCGACCGCACCAAGACGCCCTCCGAAGACGAGTTTATCTCCCGGCTCCGCCCCGCGCAATCCTCACCAGGACACCAGGACACCGCGGAGTCGACCGCGGCGAGTCCGAGCCACCCGGAGCTCAGGAGGCCCGGCTCGACCTGCCTGCCGGGTCTGCGGGCGTCACGTGATCGTCGAGCAGATCGGTGGGGCCGAGGATGAACACCTCGCACATGAGATCGGGATCCTGCTGGTTGCCACTCATGAACCCGACGACGTGCCGCCCCGTGGCTCGTTCGACGAGATCGCTGAAGCGCCGGCGCATGAGCTCTTGGAACTCCATGCGCTGTTGGATGACCGCCTCCCCGCGCCCGCCGTCGAGCAGCGTCTGCTCGACCCTGGAGAACCCGCCCCGCAGGACGCAGACCACGAGGTCGTCCTGGAAGTACGTCTTCGTGCGGGTCGGTCCCCGTCCGTAGAACTCCTTCAGCAGCGCGACCATCCCGTCGGAGATCGCAGTCAGCACCTCGCCGCGCCCGAGCGGACTCTCTCTCGCGTCAGGTGGAGACACGACCGACCCCCATTCGCACCAGGCCATGATCTCACAGCCGAACCCGGCGCGTGGCGTCACGATCGCGTCCTTGCCGGCATCGGCTACGCTGGGGCTCGACGTTCGCAGGCTTCGTCTCCCACCTCGCGCGCCAGCCCACATGGGGAGCGAGAGAGGAAGGCACCATGCCGGCCGCGGACCCGCCACTCGACGGAGACGCCCTCCTTTGTGCCGTGAACGACGCGCTGGTCTCGTTGCACGAGCGCTACCACCACCGCACGCCCGTGAGCGCCAAGACCACGATGCTGGGAGACGACCTGCTCGCCTGCGTGCTGGGGGGCGTCTACACCGACGTGGAGAAGACGATGATCGAGCTCCAGCGCAGCCCGGCGGTCCGAGAGACGCGCAGCGCGTTCCAGGACGCCATGCAGCACAAGTTCATCGAGATCGTCGAGACGCTCTCCGGCCGCGACGTGCTCGCGTTCATCAGCGACAGCCACGTCGGGCCTGACCTCGAGATCGAGATGTTCATTCTCGGCGCATCGCCCCCGACTGTCCCCGTCCTCGGCTGAGGCAGGCAGCGCGCACATCAGCCAAAACGGCCCCGGGCCCTGTCGATCGACGCCACCTGACATGCGGCCGGTCCGGCCGGACTGCCGGTTTGGTGGCGGTATCCGGGTCCGACTCCGTGCAAAGTCGAGGGGCGGGTCCCACCGGGCCTCTCGATCGGGTAGTGGCTTGAGCAACCAGCAACGGAACGAGGCGACCGCATGACCCCGGGCTCAGCAGCGGTGCGCCCAGATCCTGGCCCGGATGTCGCGGACCGAGCGAGGAGCGCGACGCAGTTCTTCGAGCAGGTGGCTCGTCAGGCCTGCCGGTCGGCGCACGTCGATGGCGCCGTCGTGAGCGCGATCGACGACGGCGAGGGGCTGCTGAGGGTCATCGCGGCTGAAGGCGACAGCGCCCTGCCGTCGGGGCGACTGTTGGGCGGCGACCGCGGCCTGACCGCGCGAGCATGCGAGCTGGGCGAGCCGATCGTGGCGGCGCCGGGCGAGGACCTCGGTCCTTCCGATCCGCAGCGCTTGCCGGGGGGCCTGCCTGCGGTGGCGGCCGGGCCCATCTGGGCCGACGGTCGCGTGTGGGGCGCGCTGACGATGCTGGCCGCCGACCCGGTCGACGCGCAGCGGGACGAGCTCCTTCGGGATCTCGGAGACCTGACGGCGCTGGCGTCCGCCGCGGTCCAGGCCGCCGCCGAGGTGCGAAGGGAGACGCTGCACGCCGGAGTGAGCGCGTTCGGAAGCCTGCTCGACCTGCGCGATGGCTACACCAGCGACCACACCGCGGCGGTCGCGGACCTGTGCGGTGCGATCGGACGCCGCATGGAGCTCGGGCCCGCCGAACTGGATGCGCTGGATTCCGCTGCACGGCTGCACGACCTGGGCAAGATCGGCGTGCCTGACCACATCCTGCACAAGCCCTCTTCGCTGACCGGCGACGAATGGGACGTGGTGCGCTGTCACCCCGGGTGGGGCGCGGCCGCACTGCAGCGCATCCCCGGGTTCGCGGCGGTCGCCCAGGCGGTGCGCGGCCATCACGAGCGCTGGGACGGAGAGGGCTACCCGGATGGTGTCGCCGGACAGGAGATCCCGCTGGCCAGCCGCGTCATCACGGTCAGCGACGCCTACCACGCGATGACCTCCAACCGGCCCTACCGAAGCGCGCTCGATGAGGAGGAGGCGATGCGCCGGATGCGCGACGGGGCCGGCAGCCAATTCGATCCGGGCGTGATCGAGGCGCTCGACGGCGCCCGCGCGATCGACACGATGCCGCGGGATCGGGAGTGCGCACCCCTGATGTCGTCGCCGTCGCCGTTGCCGCCTGACGGCGCGGTCAAGGCGGGGCGCTTCGTGCGGGCCGAGCAGCCGCGCCGCGGAGGCAAGGCCTTGGCCGAGGCGCTCGCACGAGCAACGCGGCTCCCGGCCCTGACGGAATCGCGCGACCGCGTCCTCGGACTGCTCGGCGCCCCCGCGCCCGACCCCCGGCGGGTCATCGCGGTCATCGAGTCGGAGATCGCCCTGACGGTCGCTGTCCTGCGCGCCGCGGCACGCATCGCAGGCGCGGGCGAGGTGACCAGCGTTCCGGGCGCCGTGCGCCGGCTCGGCACGGCTGGGCTCGTGACCGCGGTCCAGGAGGTTCCGACGATCGGCTTCTTTCAGCACCTGCCCGGGATCACCATGCCCGCCGAGCATTTCCGTCTTCACGCGCTCGCCACGAAGCGGGCCGCCGACCGCCTGGCCTCGACGCTCATCCGCGACGACCGGGACGAGATCCTCATCGGCGCGCTGCTCCACGACGTCGGGAAGATGGTGCTTGGGCAGGCGTATGGCGCCTACCCCGACCAGATCCTTGCGGGCGCGCGCACGCCGGACGAGCGATTGGACGCCGAACGCCGCCATCTCCACATGGACCACGCCGCGCTCGGCGGGGTGTTGCTGAGACGCTGGGAGCTGCCGGAGCGCCTGATCACCACCGTCGAGCGGCATCACGATCCGGACGCCACCGGCCCCGCGGCCATCGTGCGCCTGGCCGACATGCTTGCCCACTACACCCACGCGCGACCCGTCGATCCCCGTGCGATGCTCAGTGCGGGCCGCCACCTCGCGCTGGATCCCACCCAGCTTCGCGTGATCATGTTCGACCTCTCCCAGCCCGCGGCGGGAGCGCCCCGGGCCACCCACCCCAGCCCGCTCACCGCGCAGGAGCAGGCGGTCCTGCACCACCTTGCGACCGGCAAGGTCTACAAGGAGATCGGCGTCGAGCTCGGGATCGCGGCGAGCACGGTCCGCAGCCACTGCCACGCCGTCTACCGCAAGCTGGACGTCAGTGATCGCGCCAACGCCGTGCTCACCGCGACCGACAACGGCTGGATCTGAGCCGGCCCGCGCGTCGCGCGAAGCCGGCGCAGCTCGAGCCGGTGCCGGCGGCCGTCGCGGCCGACCTCGCGGCCGCCGAGCGGCGGAGGCGAGGTGCGTGGACGGACTCAGACATGCAGGGTGGGTCGGTAGGTGAGCTCTTGGATGTTGCCGTCGAGCGTCCTGCTCTCGATCAGCGCGAGGTCGAAGTCGGCCGCACCCTGGAAGATCGGGTCGCGTCCGTTCTGACCGGTGATCACGGGGAAGAGCGTCACCTGGACGCGGTCGACCAGGCCGGCGGCCATCAGCGCCCGGTTCATCGACAGGCTGCCGTGCGAGCGCAACGGCACCTCGGACTCCTCCTTGAGCCGGGCGACGACATCCACGGCGTCGCCGCTCACGACGGTCGCCTCCGGCCAATCGAGAGGGCCTTCCAGGGTGGTCGACACCACCGTCGCGGGCAGGTTCCGCATCCGGGTGACCCACGGGTCACGCACCTCGGACTGCTCGGTGCTCGCGGCCAGCATCCGTGCGAACGCCCGATACGTGGTGGCCCCGAAGACCATCCGCTGCTCCTCGCCGTACAGGGCGAGACGGTGGTCGAGCAACTCGGGGCCCTGCTTGCCCCAGTAGCCGGTCCAGTTCGAGTTGCTGTCGGCGGCGCCGAAGCCATCGAGGCTGGAAAAGACGTCGAACGTGTAGGTGGAGGCCATGATGCTCTCCTTCGAGTGCGGTTGATCGGGTGTGGATGTAGACCGAAGACCACGGCGAAGCTCATCGCCGTCGGACTCGACCGGAAGCGCTCCGAGAACGGCTGGCGCCGTGGACGACGCCGGAGGCGCTGCTCAGCTCGTCCCGGCCGCCGCCCCGGGGCCCAGTATTTTCACCATCCGGCGTGGTAAAATTGCGCGGCAACGACCGGCAGGAACACACGCGCAAGGGATCGAGGTGGCGAACGATGACCGCGACGAAGTCTCACGCCGAAGGACCTGGGCCTTCGCCGATCGAGGACCACCTCGGGCTGCGTGACC
>JAICJK010000312.1 GCA_025928415.1 Solirubrobacteraceae bacterium
CCACGGCCACGCCCTCTCGCATCGACGGTCGAAACATCACAGACTCCTAGGACTCCGCCCGGCGGTGGCGGGGCCGCCGCGCCGGCGCGCGCCCCGCCGGCTGGCGGGGCCGCGGGAGGCGGTGCAGCGCCGGGATCGGGCGGACCTCGGCCTGCCCGCTGCGCACGTGCACGTCCTCGCCGAAGTGGCGCAGGTCGAGGTCCGGGCCCTCGGTCACCTCGTAGCGGGCCTCGTGGGGCAGCACCTCCACCCGCAGGCGGCTCGCGCCGAGGGCGATCCCGAACGCGAGGCGGTCGAGCTCCGCCGGCAGCCGCGGGCGGAACAGCAGCCCGCCGTCGGTGTCGCGCATCCCGCCCAGCCCGTTGGTCACCGCGAGCACGGCGCCCGCGAGCGAGGCGATGTGCAGGCCGTCGGCGCTGTTGCGGTGCAGGTCGTGCAGGTCCACGAGCGCCGCCTCGCGCAGGTAGTCGTAGGCCAGCTCCAGGTGCCCGACCTCCGCGGCCACGATCGCCTGCGTGCACGCCGACAGCGACGAGTCGCGGACCGTCAGGCCCTCGTAGTACTCGAAGTCGCGGCGCTTCTGCTCGTCGGTGAAGACGTCCCCGCGCAGGTGCAGCGCCAGCACGAGGTCGGCCTGCTTGACGACCTGCGAGCGGTAGAGCTGGAAGTAGGGGTAGTGCAGCAGCAGCGGGTAGCGCTCGGCCGGCGTGCCCTCGAAGTCCCAGACCGCGTGCGTCAGGAAGTCCTGGTCCTGGGGGTGCACGCCGAGGCGCTCGTCGTAGGGCAGCAGCATCGCGTCGGCCGCGGCGCGCCAGCGCTCGGGCTCGTCGTCGTCCACGCCCTGGCGCTGGGAGAGCTCGGCGTGGCGGTCGACGGCCTCCGCGGCGGCGCGGAGGTTCGTCTGCGCCATGAGGTTCGTGTAGACGTTGTTGTCGACCAGCGCCGAGTACTCGTCGGGCCCGGTGACGCCGTCGATGCGGAAGCGCCCGGCGTGGTCGTAGGAGCCGACGCTCTGCCACAGCCGCGCCGTCTGCACGAGCAGGTCGCCGCCGCACCCCGCCTCGAAGCCCTCGTCGCCCGTCGCCCGCACGTAGCGGCGCACCGCGTCGGCGACGTCGGCGTTGACGTGCAGCGCCGCGAGCCCCGCGGGCCAGTAGCCCGAGCACTCCTCCCCGCGGATCGTGCGCCACGGCAGCAGCGCGCCGCGCATGCCGAGCTGGCCGGCGCGCTGGCAGGCCAGGTCGAGCGTGCTGTGGCGCCAGGACAGCGCGTCGCGGACCACGTCGGGCTGGATGTAGGTCAGGACCGGCAGCACGAAGGTCTCGGTGTCCCAGAAGGCGTGCCCGTCGTAGCCGGGCCCGGTCAGGCCCTTGGCCGGGATCGCCCGCCCCTCCGCGCGCGCGCCGGCCTGCAGCAGGTGGAACAGCGCGAAGCGGAGGGCCTGCTGGACCTCGGGGTCGCCGTCCAGCTCGACGTCGGCGCGCGCCCAGAAGTCGTCCAGGTAGGCGCGCTGGGCGTCGGCGAGGCCCTCCCAGCCCTCGGCCAGCGCGCCCTCCAGGCTCGCGTCGACCTGATCGCGCAGCCAGTCCGTGGTCTGGCGCGAGGACCAGTGGTAGGCCAGGAACTTGACCAGGCGCGCCGGCCGGCCGGGCTCCAGCAGGCCCGAGATCGTCACCCGCCCGAGGTCGTCCTCGACGTGGGTGTGCCGGCGCACGTCCCCGGACTCGTCGTACACCACGTGGTCCATGCCCGCCGCCGCGCCGAGGCGGCTGGCCTTCGTGCTGTGGGCGAGCACCACGCGCTGGTCGTGGGCGATCGCGAGCTGCGGGACGAGGACCCGGCCCAGCCGGTTGGCCGCGCGCGGGTCGTCGGTGTGCTCGAGCTCGGGCTGGTTGGCGATCAGGTTGGACTGCAGGACGATGCGCACCGGCCGGTCGACCGCCTCGATCCGGTAGTCGATCGCGGCGATCGAGCGCTGCGTGAAGCTCACCAGGCGCTCGGTGTGCAGCTTGATCTCGTGGCCGGAGGCCGACCGCCAGTGCATCGAGCGCTGCAGCGTCCCGGCGCGCAGGTCGAGCACCCGCTCGTGGTCGAGGACCTCGCCGCGCAGGACGTCGACCGGCTCGTCCTCGACGAGCAGCCGGATGACCTTCCCGTCGGTCACGTTGACGATGCTCTGGCCGTCCTCGGCGAAGCCGAACCCGCGCTCGCCGTAGGCCAGCGGGAAGGACTCGTAGAACGCGTTGAGGTACGTCCCGCTGAGCCCCCGCGGCTCGCCCTCGTCGAGGTTGCCGCGCAGGCCGATGTGCCCGTTGGACAGGGCGAACACGGACTCCGAGCGGGCGAGCTGGTGCGGGTCGCGCGCCTGCTCCTCGGTCTCGCGGACGTGCCACGGCTCGATCGGGAAGCTGCGCACCTCGCTCATGCGATCAGCTCCGCCAGGTCGCCGACCACGACGTCGGCGCCGTGCGCGCGCAGCGCCTCGGCCTGCCCGGCGCGGTCGACCCCGATGACGCGGCCGAAGCCGCCCGCGCGGCCGGCGGCCACGCCGGCCAGCGCGTCCTCGAACACCGCGCACGCGGCGGCGTCCAGGCCGAGCAGCTCCGCGGCCCGCAGGAAGGAGTCCGGCGCCGGCTTGCCCTTCAGGTGCTCGCGCGCGATCACGACGCCGTCGACGCGGACCTCGAGCTGGTCGAGGATCCCGGCGCTGCGCAGCGCCTGCTCCGCGTTGGCCGACGAGGAGACGACCGCGGTGCGCAGCCCGTGCTCGCGGGCGGCCGTCAGGAACCGCACGGACCCCGGGAAGACGTCGACGCCCTGCGTGCGCAGCAGCTCGAGCAGGAACACGTTCTTCGCGTTGCCCACCGCCCACACCGTGTCATCGCCGGGCGGGTCGTCGCGCGTGCCCTCCGGCAGGGTGATGCCGCGCGAGGCCAGGAAGTCGCGGACGCCGTCCTCGCGCGGCTTGCCGTCCACGCAGGCGTCGTAGTCCCCGGGCAGCCGGAAGGGCTGCGCCGTGGTCCCGGCCGCTCGCGCGCGGCGCTCGAGCAGCGCGTCGAACGTCGCCTTCCACGCCTTGGCATGGACCTTGGCGGTGTCGGTGAGCACGCCGTCCATGTCGAACAGGCAGGCCCGGATCGCGGGCGGCAGGTCGAGGTCGGCCATGCGCCCATCCTGCCAGGCGCGACGGCGCGGCCGGTGGCCGCGCGGCTGCGGGGACCGCGGTCAGGCGGTGGGGTCGATCGCGCCGACGAGCTGCGCGAGGACCTTCACGGCGTCCCAGTTCTCCACCTGGCACGTGCCGGCGGCCTCGTGGCCCCCGCCGCCGTGGGCGAGCATCAGCGCGCCGACGTCGACCGGGCTGGAGCGGTCGATGATCGACTTGCCCACCGCGAAGACGGTGTTCTGCCGGCGCAGGCCCCAGAGGACGTGGATGGAGACCGTGCACTGCGGGTGCAGCGCGTAGACCATGAAGCGGTTGGTGGGGTGGATGACCTCCTCGCCGCGGAGGTCGAGCACCACGACCGAGCCGTGGACGGTGGAGCAGCGCCGGATCTGCTCGGCGGCCTGCTCGGCGTGCGCGCGGTAGAGCTCGACGCGCTCGGCGACGTCCGGGCTCGCGAGGATCTCCTCGACGCTCTGCTCGGTGCACGCGTCGATGAGCTGCATCATGAGCTGGTAGTTGGAGATCCGGAAGTCGCGGAAGCGCCCCAGGCCGGTGCGCGGGTCCATCAGGAAGCTGAGGAGGATCCAGCCGCTGGGATCGAGGATCTCGTCCTCGCTGAAGCGCGCGGCGTCCGCCTTGTCGACGGCCTCCATCATCTCGGTCGAGATGCGGTGCTCCGGGAAACGCGCGGCGCCGCCGAAGTGGTCGTAGACCACCCGCGCGGCCGACAGTGCGCCCGGGTCGATCACGTGGCCGGGGTGCTCGCCCGCGACGCGCTCGGACTCCGAGGAGTGGTGGTCGAAGGCGAGGTGGACCCCGGGGACGTAGGGCAGGTTCGTCGTGATGTCCCGGTCGGTGATCTCA
>JAICJK010000572.1 GCA_025928415.1 Solirubrobacteraceae bacterium
ACGTCACCTCCAAGCGCCACACGATCCAGGTCGACTTCGACGACTACCTGCTCGACCTGGCCAAGGAGCGCGCCGCCGGCGCCGAGCGGGCTCGAGCGGCGGGCTTCCGGCTGCCGGTCCCGGCCGCCGCCGGCGCGGCGGTGGGCGCGTGACCGGGACCGCCGCGCCCGCGGGCAAGCGCGAGCTGACCAAGGCGGCCAACCGCACCGCGATCCTCGACGCCGCGCGCCACGTCTTCGCCGAGCTCGGCTTCGGGGCGGCCTCGGTGCGCGACATCGTGCGGCGCACCGACCTGGCCGCCGGCACCTTCTACAACTACTTCCCGGACAAGGAGTCGGTCCTACGGGCCCTGCTCGACGAGGTCGCCACGGAGGTCCGCGGCCGCGTGCAGGCGGCGCGCCGCGCGGCGGGCACCCCGGAGGCCTTCGTCGCCGACGGCTTCCGGGCCTACTTCGGCTACCTGGCCACCGAGCCCGAGCTGTTCGAGCTCATGCGCCGCAACGCCGGCACGCTGCGCGCGATGTTCGACGCGCCCGCGATCGGCGCGGGCGTCGAGGAGCTCGAGGACGACCTGCAGGCCGCGGTGGCCGCGGGCCTGATCCCCGCGCACGACACGGCGTTCATGGCGCGCGCGATGGTCGGCGCCAGCTTCGAGGTCGCGGTCCTGATGCTCGACCGCGAGCCCGTGGACGTCGACGGCGCCGTGGCCTTCGTCACGCGGCTGTTCCTCGGCGGGCTCGAGCGCCAGGGGTAGGCCCCCGGCCGCGCGGCGCCACCGCCCGGCCGACCTTCTACCCTGTCCCGGCTGCTCCCCGGGCCACCCCCTCGCCCGCCGGACCACGCCCCGCAAGTCCTTCGACGAAACGGAGCCTCCCCTCCATGCGACGAGTTGTGCTGCTGACCTGCGCCGCGCTGCTGTGCGCGGCCCCCGCCTCCCAGGCCGCCACGACCCTCGGCGTCAGCGACCAGAACCCGCTGACCTTCACCAACCCGCTCTACGCGCCGCTGCACTTCAAGGTCGCCCGCTACATCGCGCCCTACGACGCGCTGAGCTACAAGCCGCAGGCCACGCTGCTGGACCAGTGGATCCAGAACGCCCGCGCCGACCATCAGCGGATCCTCATCTCCTTCGAGCACTCGCGCCGTCCCGGCCACCAGAAGAAGGCCCCGTCGATCGCCCAGTACACGAGCGCGCTGAAGAAGTTCAAGAAGAAGTACCCGTTCGTCAAGGAGTGGTCGCCCTGGAACGAGGTCAACCGCTGCCAGACCGGCGGGCGCAACGAGGGCCAGCCGACGGCCATCTGCTCGATCAAGAAGGGCGGCCCGAAGCGGGCGGCGCAGTACTACGCGGCGGCCCGCAAGGTCTGCGGCTCGAAGTGCAAGATCGTCGCGCTCGACATCCTCGACGGCGACAACGTCGGCGGGGCCGTGAGCTACATCCGCGCCTTCAAGCGCTACGCCAGGCCGACCCCCAAGATCTGGGGCTTCCACAACTACTCCGACACCAACCGCTTCTCCAGCACGCGCACGCGGAGGCTGCTGGCCGCGACCGGCACGGGCGAGGTGTGGCTGACCGAGACCGGCGGGATCGTGAAGCTCGGCTCCTCGTTCCCGTTCAGCACCTCGCGCGCCGCCAAGGCGCTGGGCTGCATGTTCACGCTCGGCAAGTCCAGCAAGCGCATCACGCGCCTGTACGTCTACCAGTTCAACGGCGCCCCGGAGGGGGACAAGTTCGACGCCGGGCTCGTGAACGTCGACGGGACCGAGCGTCCCGGCTACGCCGTCGTGAAGGACCGCAAGGCGCGCAAGTGCCATAAGTGAGCGGTCCTAGACTGCAGGACGGTGCCCACCTTCTGCCGTCACAACCGCTTCGCCGAGAACTGCCCGATCTGCTCGAAGGCCGAGCGGACGCGGCCGGGGACGGTGGGCGGCGCGGCCGGCTCGGCGTCGCGCCGCCCGGCCCGGGCGGCCTCCTCGCCGGCGCCCAAGCGCCGCTCGCGCGCCGGGGACCTCGTCGTCCGC
>JAICJK010000627.1 GCA_025928415.1 Solirubrobacteraceae bacterium
CCGGAGGGCCGCCGGGTCGGCGCCCGGCCCGAGCCAGCGCTCCACCGCGAGCTCGGGTCCGCCCTCGCGGACGGCCTCCTCCAGCGCCCGGCGCTCCTCCGACAGCGCCTCCGCGGCGGCCGGGGCGAAGGCGAACAGCGGCGGGGCGGCGAGCGCCGCAGCGCGCACCCGCCGGGCGTGGCGCCGCATCGCGTCGAGCGCGACGAGCGCGCCGAACCCGTCGCCGAGCAGGACCGCGTCGCCCGCCCCGACCGCGTCCAGCACGGCCACGAGGTCCTCGGCCTGCTCCTGCACGGTCGTGGCGCCGTAGGGCTCGGGGGCGCCGCTGGCCCCGTAGCCGCGCCGGTCGTAGGTGACCACGCGCCGGCCGCCGCCCGCCAGCTCGATGGCGGCGGGCGCCCACGCCTCGGCGTCGGAGGCCAGCCCGTGGACGAGGACGTAAACGGGCCCGTCGCCCCGCACCGTGACGGCGAGCGGGACGCCGGCGCCCTCCACGATCCGCGCTGCGGTCACGGCGCGCAGGCTACCCCCGCGCCGCCGCGGCGGCCCGCCGCGCCACGCCGGGGAGCCCTCCGGGCCGCCGCGGCGAGGGGTCTACCATGAGGGCATGGAAGGCTTCGGAGGACTGTTCGGCGATCCCGACGACCTGCAGCGGCGCATGGCGGAGTTCGCCGAGTCGATGCAGGGTCAGCAGAAGCTGGCCTGGGCCGACAACGCGATCCAGCTCGCCGTCGCCATGACCGTCGCCGCCATCAACCGCATCAACGTGCAGGGGAACGCGGAGCAGCAGGCCCAGCAGATCCGCCAGGTGATGGCCACGGTCTTCCCCGAGGCCGTCACGCTCGTGCGCGAGGCGCGCTCGGGCCTGCAGTAGCCCCGGCGGACGGCCCGCCACCGCCCCCGCCGCCCTCCTCCTCCGCGCGCGCCTCGGCGTCGCGGGCGACGCGCCCGGCGGCGATGACCTCCCGGAAGGACCGGAAGCGGAACACGGTCACCAGCGCCACGAAGCCGAGCGCGAGGCTGAAGCCGCCGATCGCGATCTGCTGGCCCACCGAGTAGGCGGCGACCGTCGCCCCGGTCGCCGTGGTCGCAAAGACCTGCACGAGGAACGCCTGCTGCACGCCGGCGCCGCCCGGGGTGAAGGGGACGACCGCCGCCACGGCGTTGACGCCGAGCACGAGCAGCACGTTCTTCACCGACCCGCCGACGTTGAACGCGTCGAGCAGGAACCAGAACGCGGCGAACCGGAACAGCCAGCCGGCGAGCTGCACGAGCCAGACCTCGCGGAAGTAGCGGCGGCGGTCGAAGGCGATCGTCAGGCCTTGGCGCACCCGCGCCCAGAACGCGCGGACGCGGCGCGAGAGCATCGCGAACAGGACCAGGCCCAGGATCGCCAGCGCCGTGAGCAGGAACAGCGTGAAGCGCGGGTGCGACGCGAAGAAGCTCAGGTCGAAGGCCTTGAGGCTCGCGAAGTCCGGCGGCTTGGGGAACACGCCCTGCGTGAAGGCGAACGTGAGGATGACCACGCCCATGCTCGCGTCGAAGCCGAGCTCGACGAAGAACGCCGCGCCGATCGCCGAGTAGCTGGAGCCGGGGATGCTCGTGCGGGTCAGGAACAGCTTGATGACGTCCCCGCCGCGGGCCGGCACGACGTTGTTGAACCCGTAGGCCGACACGTAGGCGGCCCAGATCTGCCGCCAGCGGATCCGCTCGGC
>JAICJK010000526.1 GCA_025928415.1 Solirubrobacteraceae bacterium
CCTCCCCGGGCCCCACGCGGCCCGCGAACGGCGCGCCCGCCCGCGCCTCGCCGGCCACCCGCAGCGCGCGCCCCGCCGGCCCCGCCGCCGCGGCGTAGCCATCCATCGCGGAGTTGTCGAACGGGGGGACGTCGTGGAGGGCGGCCACCGGCTCGGCGAGCACGCGGCCGGCGGCCGCCGCGAGCGGGACGTCCTCCGCCGGCAGCGGGCGCGCGTGGGCCAGGACCGACGCCCGCGCCTCGTCGACGCTCAGCACGGCGCGCCGTCCGGCTGGAAGGCGAGCGTGGCCTTGACGCCCCGGAACGCGAGCGCGTCGGCGAAGCCGTCGACCGGGACGCGCAGGCCGACGAACGCGTCGAGCACGTCCGGCCAGCGCGCGCGGGCGCGATCCAGCGCGGCGATCGCCGCGGGCCAGTCGACCCGGTTGGCGCTGACGCTCGCGACCAGCGACCGGTTCTGCAGGATCGCGTCGACGCCGAGGACCGGGCCGTCGAGGGCGACCCGCCGCCGCCGGGCGTCGATGCCCAGCAGGCAGGCGACGCCGTTGCGGCCCAGCAGCCCCAGCGTGTCCAGCATCACCTGGGCGTCGCCGGTGGCCTCGACCACGAGGTCGAAGCCGCCGGCGTCCCGCGCGACGTCGGCGGCCGTGGCGTCCTCCGTGCTCGCGTAGCGCGCGCCGAGGCCGTCGGCGAGCTGCGCCTGCGGGGTGCCGGCGTCCGCCTGCCCGACCACCCAGACGTCGGCGCCCTCGAGACGCAGCAGGCAGGCCGAGAGCATGCCGATCGCCCCCGTCCCGAGGACGAGCGCGCGGCGCAGCTCCCAGGGCTGGCGCGCGCCCACCGCGCGGGCGTGGCGCAGGGCGCGCGCGCAGACCGAGGCCGGCTCGGCCAGCACCCCGAGGCGGCCGAGCGACGCGGGCACCGCGACGAGGTGCTCGGGCGCCTCGACCACGAGCTCCGCGGCGAAGCCGTGCAGCCGGGTGACGCCGCGCTCGCCGTAGTCGCCGGTCAGGCAGGCGTCCGGCGCGCCCTGCGCGCAGGCCGCGCAGCGCCCGCACGACCGGCGCACCGTCGCCGTGACGAGGTCGCCGCGCGCGAACCCGGGGCCGTCGCGCTCGACCACGCCGAGCAGCTCGTGCCCGAGCACCAGCCGCGACCCGTCGTCCGGCGCGACCCCGAACAGGCCCTCGGCGATCTCGCGGTCGGTGCCGCAGACGCCGACCTCGAGCGTGCGGACGAGCACCTCGCCGGCTTCTGGCCGCGGGTCGGGCGCCTCGGCGACCTCGGTCGCGTGGGCCTGGCCCGGGGTGGTGACGAGCGCGCGCACGGCTCAGGCCGCGGTCAGCCCGCCGTCGATGACCAGGGAGCTGCCGGTGATGAACGCGCCGTCGTCCGAGGCCAGGTACAGCACCGCGCCGGCGACCTCCTCCGGGGTTCCCAGCCGGCCCATCGGCTGGCGCGCGCGCAGCGCGTCCAGCGACTCGCCGGCGTCGTGGACCAGGCGCTGCACCCACGGCGAGTCGACCGTCCCCGGGCAGACGGCGTTGACGCGGATGCCGTCGGCGACGTGGTCGACGGCCAGCGCGCGGGTCAGCGCGATCACCGCGCCCTTGGACGCGCAGTAGGCGGCGCGGTTGCGCAGGCCCACCATCCCGGCGATCGAGGCGATGTTCACGATCGTGCCCGAGCCGCGCGCCGCCATGCCGCCGATCGCGTGCTTGCAGCACAGGAACGTGCCGCGGGCGTTGACGGCGAAGACGTCCTCCCAGACCTCCAGCGGCGTGTCCGGGGCGCTCGTCGTCGAGCCGATGCCGGCGACGTTGACGAGGACGTCGGGCGCGCCGACGACCGCGCGCACGGCGGCCTCGTCGCGGACGTCGAGCTGCTGGGCGCCGGCGCGGTCGCCGAGCTCGTCGGCGAGCGCGCGCACGCGATCGGCGGACAGGTCGGCGAGCACGACGTCGGCGCCCTCGGCGTGCAGGGCGCGCGCGACGGCTTCGCCGATCCCCGAGCCGGCGCCGGTGACGAAGGCGCTGCGGCCGGTGAAGCGATCGTGGGTCATGGGGTCCCCTTCGTGGTCGGTGGACAGAGCACTGCCCCCTCGGAGGCCGAGCTCACGCAGGCGCGGTAGCGGGCGAAGACGCCGCCGTCGACGAGCGGCGCCGGCGCGGCCCAGGCGGCCAGGCGCGCGGCGATCTCACCGTCGGCCAGGGCGACGTCGAGCGCGCCGGCCTCGAGGTCGATGGTGATCTCGTCGCCGTCGCGCAGCGCGGCCAGCGGGCCGCCGCGCGCGGCCTCGGGCGCG
>JAICJK010000427.1 GCA_025928415.1 Solirubrobacteraceae bacterium
CGCGGGCGTGGCCCGCGCCGAGGACGACGACGCGGGCGCGCAGGAGGAGCTGCGCGAGGCGCACGCGGAGGAGGAGCTCGCCCTGGCCGCCGAGCAGCGCCTGGAGGCGGCCGAGCACCTGGCCGCCGCCGCCGACGTGCGCGGCGCGGGCGAGGAGGCCGAGGACGCCGACCGCCGTAGCCGCGAGGCCGAGGAGCGCGACCGCCGGGCGCACGAGCTCGAGCAGCGCGTCCGCGCGCGCATCGACCGCCGCATGCGCCGCGAGCGCTCCGGGCTGCGCCGCTACCGCCCGGGGCCGGGCTCGGCGATCTACGCGCCGCGGATGTCGATCTCCAGCCCGGGCGACGCCGAGGGCGACCTGGACCGCGAGATCGAGGTGATCGCCCGCGCGCTGGACGAGCACGGGGCCACCGAGCGCCGCGAGCTGGCGCGGCTGGTCGGCGCCCGCTACTGGGGGCCCGGGCGCTTCCGCACGGCGCTCCGCGAGGCGGTGGACGAGGGCAGCGCCCGCCGCGTCTCGCGCTCGACCTTCGCCCCGCCCGAGGACCGGCGGGGCGCCGAGGACGGCGCCGACGCCGCCGGCCCGCAGGGCTGAGCTGCGTTTAGGGCCCGCTGGGCAGCGTGCCCAGCGTCACCTGGATGCTGTCGCTGCTCCCGTCCGGGTGGGTCACCGCGACCTTGACGCGCTGCCCCGGCTTCAAGGCCGCCACGGCCTGCGCCAGCGCCTGCGGGGTCGGCGTCGGCTTGTCGCCGAGCTTGGTGATGCGATCCCCGCGCCGGATGCCGGCCTTGTCGGCCGGGCCGCCGGCCTCGACGGCCGCGACGATCGCGCCCTGCTGGGTGCCCTGGACGGCGACGATGCTGACGCCGAGGAACGCCCGGTGGCTGTTGGTCACGCGCCCGCTCTTGACGAGCTGGGAGGCGATGTCGCGGGCGGTGTTCGACGGGATCGCGAACCCGATGCCCGGCGCGGCGCCGCCGCCGAGCTGCTGGTCGACCGCGGCGAGCGTCGGGATCCCGACGACCCGGCCGTCGAGGTCGACGAGCGCCCCGCCGCTGTTGCCCGGGTTGATCGCGGCGCTCGTCTGGATCGTGTTGGGCAGCGACGCCCCGCCGGGCTCGGAGACCGTGCGCCCGAGCGCGCTGACGATGCCGTTGGTGACGCTCGAGCGCAGGCCCAGCGGGTTGCCGATCGCCAGGACGATGTCCCCGACCTCGAGCTTGCCGGAGTCGGCGAAGCGGGCGGGCGACAGCTTCGCGCCGGCGGCCCGCACGACGGCCAGGTCGCCCTGCGCGAAGCGCCCGACGAGCTTGGCCTGGTAGCGGTGCCCGGACGCCGTGGTGACCACGAAGCTGTGCGCGTCGCCGACGACGTGCGCGTTGGTGACCACGTCGCCCTTGTCGTCGAGGACGATGCCGGACCCGAGGCCCTCCGAGGTCTCGATCTGCACGATCGACGGGCTCGTGTCCTTCACCACCTGGGTGTAGCGGTCCTGCAGCGTCGTCACGGACGACGACGAGGAGGACGAGGACGCCGGCGCGGCCGTCGCGGCGGCCACCGTCGTGGTCGTGGTCTTCGATCCGCCGCCGCACGCCGCGAGGACGGTGCAGGACAGGATCGCGGCAGCGGCGAGGAGGGGGGAGCGCATGCCCGCGGCATGCCCGGGGACGCCGGCGCTGCCACGCCCCGGGTCCAGGAACGGACTGCGGCGCGCAAAGCTAAGGGCGAGTCGCGGGCCCGTGCCCCGCGACTCGCCCTGGAGCCACCGGATGCCCGCGCCCCCGCGCGGGCAAACCCGGGCGGCGGTTTGCGGCGGAGCGCCCGCCGGGGGCGGGTACGCTAGGCACAGCACGCGATCCCCGAGCTCCCCAGGAGGCCTGATGGCAGGCACGTCCGGACGGTTCACCACCGTCATCAAGGCGAAGATCAACAAGCTGCTCGACAAGGCCGAGGACCCGGGCGAGACGCTCGACTACAGCTACCAGAAGCAGCTCGAGTCGCTGCAGGGCGTCAAGAAGGGGATCGCCGACGTCGTGACGGCGAAGAAGCGCCTGCAGATGCAGTCCAGCAAGCTCGAGCAGTCGGTGGTCAAGCTCGACACCCAGGCGCGCCAGGCCCTGGCGCAGGGCAACGAGGAGCTCGCCCGCACCGCGCTGGAGCGCAAGAACGTCGCCCAGAGCGAGCTGCAGGGGCTCGACCAGCAGGTCTCCGAGCTCGAGGCCCAGCAGCAGAAGCTGACCGACTCCGAGCAGAAGCTGCGCACCAAGATCGAGGCCTTCCGCTCCAAGAAGGAGGTCATCAAGGCGCAGTACTCCGCAGCCGAGGCGCAGGTCCGGATCTCCGAGGCCGCCACCGGCGTGGGGGAGGAGATGGCCGACGTCGGCATGGCCATGCAGCGCGCCCTCGACAAGACCGAGAACATGCGCGCCCGCGCGGACGCCGTCTCCGAGCTGGAGGCTGCCGGCACGTTCGACGACCTGACCGCTCTCGGCCCGGGGCAGGACGACATCGACCGCCAGCTCTCCGAGCTGTCCAGCGGCAGCGCCGTCGACAACGACCTCGCGAAGATGAAGGCCGAGCTGGCCGCCGGCCCGGGCGCCGCCGGCGACGACAAGCAGATCGAGGCGGGCAAGGAGGATCCGGCGTGATCGTCCGGATCTTCAGCGAGGGCCAGTACCGCCTCGACGAGGCCCACCACCACGAGCTCGACGCGCTCGACGACGCGGTCGTCGCGCGTGTCGACGCGGGGGACGAGGGCGGCTTCCGGGCCGCCTACGACGCCCTGCTGGCCTTCGTGCGCGAGCACGGGGCCGCGCTGTCCGACGACGAGCTCGAGGCCTCGGACTTCATCCTGCCGCCCGCCGACCTCTCCTTCGCCGAGGCGGGCGAGGAGTTCAGCGGAGAGGGCCTGATACCCGATCCCCCAGCAGCGCGCGCCTAGAGAGGCGGCTGGGAGTTCCACATCCGGCGCAGCCGGATCACGGAACTCCCGACCGACGTCGAGCGCCGTGCGCGACGACGTCGGCCTTCGCCGATGAGGAACTCCCGGCTCGGGTTCTCCGCCGGCCCTCTGGTCTAAATGGGGATGCCCCAGAGGGGGAACCAGCGCTCGAGCTCGGGCTCGATCGGCAGCTCCGTGCCGACCTTGGC
>JAICJK010000332.1 GCA_025928415.1 Solirubrobacteraceae bacterium
GCAACGGCATGGCCGGGCACGTGGTCCCGGCCAAGGCCGGGCGGTGGATCGAGGTCCAGCGCCGGGGCGCCGGGCCCGCGGCGGCGTGGAGCACCGTGGCCTGGACGACCACCGGCCGCCGCGGGAGCTACGAGGTCACGCTGCCGGGCCCGGGCGTCTACCGCCCCGTGCTCGGCGGCGCCGCCGGGCCCGCGCTGCGCGTCCGCTGACGGCGGCGGCCCCGCCGGCGCGCCCCGGCCTCAGCCCGGGTAGGCGCGCGTGAGCGACTCGGCGACGCAGACGGGCTTCTCGCCGCCCTCGACCTCGAAGGTCTGCGTGACCGTGATCTGGACGCCGCCGGCGACGTCCTCGACGGCGCTCAGCGTGGCGCGCATGCGCACCTTGGCGCCGACCTTCAGGGGCGCGGGGAAGCGGACCTTGCCGTAGCCGTAGTTCAGGGCGAAGGCGAAGCCGCCGAGCGTGAAGATCTCGTAGGTGAAGCGCGGGCCGAGCCCCAGCGTGAACAGCCCGTGGGCGATCGTGCCGCCGAACGGCGTCTCCTTGGCGCGCTCGGGGTCGACGTGGATCCACTGGTGGTCGCCGGTGACGTCGGCGAACGCGTCGATGGTCTCCTGCGAGACCTCGACCCACTCGCTGACGCCGAGCTCCTGCCCGACCTGGGCCTTGAGTTCGTCGATGCCGGTGAGGGTGAGCATGGGCGGGAAGCCTAGTCGGCAGGCGCCCGATCACGGCGCGCGGGCGGCGCTGCGCGCCCGTCGAGCCGGTGGAGATGCGAGAGTGGCCGCCAGTGGCCGCTCCGCTGCTCGCCGTCGACGCGCCCTCCCTGCTCTACCGCGCGTTCTTCGCCCTCCCGAAGTCGATCGCCGACCCGGAGGGCCGCCCGGTCAACGCGCTGCTCGGGACGGCCAACCTGCTGCTGCAGGCCGTGGAGCAGCACCGCCCGCGCGCGGTGGTCCTGTGCTTCGGCGCCGAGGCGGCGGCCTACCGCACGGCGGCCTACCCGCCCTACCACGCCGATCGCCCGCCCATGCCCGACGAGCTCGCCCACCAGTGGGCCGACGCGCGCGGCTTCTTCGGGGCGTTCGGCTGGTCCTCGCTGGACGCGGGCGACCTCGAGGCCGACGACCTGCTCGGCTCCCTGGCCGCCGCCGAGCGCGCCGCCGGCGGCCGCGCGCTGCTGTTCACCGGCGACCGCGACATGTTCCAGTGCGTGGACGATGCGGTCGCGGTCCTGTTCCCCGGCGGCAGGACCGGCCCCGCGCTCGTCGAAGCAGACGAGGTGCGACGCCGCTACGGCATCGATCCACGGCAGGTCCCGGACTTCATCGCCCTGCGGGGCGACCCGTCGGACGGCCTGCCCGGCGCCCGCGGGATCGGGGAGAAGGGCGCCGCCGAGCTGCTGCGCGAGCACGGGAGCCTCGAGCGGCTGCTCGAGCTGGCGCGCGATCCTGCGGCCCAGGCGCGCCGCGTCCTCAAGCCCCGGGCCGCCGCGGCGCTCGTCGAGCAGGCCGACGAGCTGCGCAGCTTCCGGGACATCGCAACGCTGCGGACCGTCGCGGTGCAGCGTCCGGAGGACCGGCCGCTCGACGCCGCGGGCGCCGCCGCCGCGGCGCGCGCGCGGGGCATGGCGCGCCTCGCGGGCCGCCTGGAGCGCCTGCCTCCTCCGTCGCGACCCTGACGTGTTCCCAGCAATCCGGGTTCCGGTGCGCCATGATGCCAGTCCCGTGCTCCGCCTCCGCCCGCTCGCGCTTGCGACCGTCGTGGCCATGGCAGCCCTCGCGAGCCCTGCGGCCGCGTCGGGGCCCGCGATCGTGCCCGCGTCGATGGCGCTCACGTCGGGCTGGAGCTATCGCGCCGACCCCGCCGCGCAGGGCGTCGCCCAGGGCTGGGGCGCCCGGCCGCCCGCGGGCGGCTGGCGCTCGACCACGGTCCCCGGCGTCATGGACGACGCGCTCGGGCCGGCCGACTTCCAGGGCCAGGTCGGCTGGTACCGCGAGACGTTCACCGCGCCCCCGGCGGCCGCCGGCTTCGACTGGGCGCTGCGCTTCGGCGCCGTCCGGCGCAAGGCGCAGGTGTGGCTCAACGGCGTCCCCGTCGGCGGCCACGACGATCCGTACGTCCCCTTCGACCTGCCCGCTCGCGGCCTGCGGCCCGGCGCCCTCAACACCCTCGTGGTCCGCGTGGACAGCCACAAGAGCCCCCTGGTCCGGGAGGGCTGGTGGAACTGGGGCGGGATCACGCGGCCCGTGCAGCTCGTCCCGCGCGGCGCCCTGGAGCTGCGCGACCCGGGCTTCCTCTCGCAGGTGTCGTGCCCGGCCGGCGGCGGCTGCCGCGCCGCGATGCTGCTCGACGCCATGGTGGTCAACCGCGGGCCGGCGCCCCAGCCGCGCCCGGTCCTGCGCGTGCACCTACGCCCGCCGGGCGGCGGCCGCGCGATCGACGCGCGCCTGGCGGTGCGGGCGCTCGCGCCGGGCGAGCAGGCCCACGTCCGCCTGCGGGTCCCGGTCGGCTCGCCGCGGCTGTGGTCCCCCGAGGACCCCGCGCTCTACGCGGCCACCGCCACGCTCTCGGCCGGCAACGTCGCCCAGCAGGTGGAGCGCCGCGCGGTCGGCCTGCGCTCGGTCCGGGTCGTGGACGGCATGCTGCGGCTCAACGGCCGCCAGGTCGACCTGCGCGGCGCCTCGATCCAGGAGGACGTCCCGGGGCACGGCGCGGCGCTGACCGGCGCGGACATCCGCGGCATCGTCAGGGGCCTCCAGGCGGTGCACGCGAACGTCACGCGCGCCCACTACCTGCTCGACGACCGGCTGCTCGACGCGCTCGACCGGGCGGGGATCATGGTGTGGAGCCAGGCGCCGATCTACCACCGCGACCGCCTCCTGCAGACCGCCGCCCAGCGCGCCCGCGCGCTGGCCACCCTCCGCGGCACCGTGCTGGCGGCGCGCAGCCATCCGGCGGTGATCACGCACTCGGTGGGCAACGAGCTCAGCACCGTGCCCGACACGGTGCCCGGGACCCGGGCCTACCTGGACGCCGCGCGGCGCCTCGTGCAGCAGCTCGACCCCACCGTCCCGCCCTCGGTCGACCTGCTGAGCTACCCGGGCTACCCGCGCCAGGAGACCTACGCGCGCTTCCCGCTGCTGGGCATCAACTCCTACTTCGGGTGGTACCCCGGCAAGGCGGCGCACCCGACCGGGCGCCTGGCCGACCTCGGCCCGTTCCTGGACCGCATGCGGCGGATGTACCAGGGCTCCGGGCTCGTCGTGACGGAGTTCGGCGCCGAGTCGACGTTCGCCGGGCCGGCGTCCGAGAAGGAGACCTACGCCTTCCAGACCAGCTACATCAAGGACGTCCTGCACCAGCTCGACGCGCGCCCGTGGGTGGGCGGCGCGATCTACTGGACGCTGCGCGAGTTCGCCGTCAAGCCCGACTGGGACGGCGGCGCCGACCGGTCCGTGGCGCGCGATGCGATCCACAACAAGGGGCTGATCTCCTACGCCGGCGTGCGCAAGCCGGCGTGGGCGACCGCGGCGCACGACTTCGGCGCGACGCCGCTCTACCGGACGGTGAGCCCGACGCTCGCGGCCGGCCTGCCCCAGGGCGGCGGAGGCGGCAGCCCGTTCGCGCTGGTGCTCGCGGTCCTGGCCGTCCTGGCCGTCCTGTGCGTGGACGCCTGGGCCGTCGCCGGCATCCTGGACCTGCGCCTGCCCGCCCGCGCGCCCGTGCCCGAGCCGGCGCCGGACCTCACGCGTCGGTCAGCCCCAGCACCGCGCTGATCCGCGTGATCCGCGCGACCTGCTCGACCGGGCCGCCCGGCTCGACCACGAGCTCGAGCGTCGCCTCGCGGGCGCTCGCCATCCGCC